>DUKC01000084.1 GCA_013329495.1 Thermoplasmata archaeon | reverse complement strand
TTGAAAGCAGCTCGTCTTTCTGCCAAAAATTTGACAGATTACAGTTTATCCTTACCGTTTTTTCATCACCTAAGATATATCCTTTTCAGGAATATAAAACTTTCGAAAGACTTTTTTCTATCACTAGAAAATTAGATTGTGCCGAAAGGTAGAAAGAACTATAAGGAATGTGAGCGAAGAATTAAGCCATTTGCTAAGGAAGTTTCCCTCATGGTTGAAAGGGGAAATAAGGCATTACCGGCAATGGTACAACGAAAAGAGATTTCATAGAGGAATAAATGCTATTCCTGTAAATTTGTATAAACATTAAGTTAGAAAGTTGACTTAACATATAGAAACCCTACTAGAGAGGGGTTGTTCTCGGCGCTTCATGAGTCTATTATTCCCCAAATTTTCCCTGTTGGCAAAATGGTCTGAGCGAGCATTTGCTAAATTTTGTCATCCTCTCTTAGTTCGCTCGTAGTAATCCAGCTAACTTCCAAATCCTTAAGCAAGTTTTTCAGTCCATAAAGATGTGCAAGGCCAGTGATAACAACAATCCTCTCATGTTTTGATCTAATCTCTCTTATTTTTTTCACCATGTGCTCCTCTCTATCGTTTATCAGTATTTGATACAAGGCTGGTGAAAAGAGTCGAGGTAGCTCTCTGTATCGTTCGGGATTTTTTTCAAAATCGTTGATAAAAAAATCCATCAACGCCTCCAGCGCCTTTTTCTTTCCCTTTGAGAAGAGTGTCCCAAGGCTTTGTAGCAGGGCCTTCATGTAGGGAGAGCCAAGCTTAAAAATCTGAGGGAAATTATTCAAAACTCTCCTGATCGTATCCCCCCGCTTTTCTTTTATTGAATCTATTTTTCTGTACACCCCTCTGATGTCCTCATCGATAAGATAAAGCTCTGCATTAACCTCTCTGGCACCCTCGATCCCTCCCCTCATATCATCCCCAGCTCTGGCGCCGTAAAGGCTCGCAATAAACTCCTGCGGATTTCTCTTTGATGACTTTGAATACATCAGCTTTTGATATCTTTCCTCGTCAAGCTCCACGGCCACTGCGTCAGGCTTTGTAGTTCTAATAACCTCCTTCACCCTGTCTTTTATATCTATCACGTGTGCAGTTCCTATAATGTAAATCATGTTCCCCCCGTTCTTCTCTATTCCCCAAGAGTCTTTTTGTTTTTATAAAAGCTACTCCCAATTTCCGTCCCTATCTAACTCCGCTTATTGTTTTTATTGCTCTGCAAGGTTGTGATTGAATCCTCTGTCATTGCAAGTGCCTTGTCTTTCCTTTTTGAGATCGTAGAACGAATCCAAAAGGCCAACCCCCCTTACCCTCATAATCTTAGGACTTTCCTCAGCCATCCCGGCATAAAAAAACCACAATACAGCGAAATCAGAGCTAGAGCGACGAGTACTCTCCTCACTGCAATAGGTGGAAAGACCGCGAAAGACTCAGATATCATGACGAGGAGACCGAGCATGAGAAGGCCTAAAAATAATAAAGAATTACTCGTTATTTCAGCCCTCCCCTTGCTTTTTAGTAGGGTAAACAGAAAGAGGGAGGCAGGGACAAACATCATGGCAACGAGCACATAGAAATAACTTGCAGTCAATCCAGTTATGATCAATTCTTCTTTTGTTTCGGAGTAAATGGGCGGGTTGATAGACAAAATTACTACATAAATCCCGACAAGCACGGTGAGCAAATAAATCCAAATTTTTTTGTGTTTCGGTCCTATTGTAAAAACAGAAAAGACCGAACCAAAATAAGGGATTAAACCCTCACAGATAAACAGTGAAAAGTAAATAAAGCCACCAAAGTACTCGGTTAGATTCTTTTCTGGAGTCGGGAATCTGAGAGTCAGGACTAGAAAATAAAGTGCCGTTATCATAAGAACAAAAAGAAGAAGACTTCCGAACACCTTTTCCCTTCTCAGAGGCCAAAGCCATATCAAGAACGAAACACCCACGACAATAACGAGGATTGTAGAAAAGTGAATCACCAGTAATTCCAAGTATCCCATACTCACATATCCGATTAGCTTATTAAAACTTTTTTTCGTTTTTCTACAAGCCAACAATTATCAAAACCTTTGATAAGCCCCTCTCCGAATACGAATCTGCTTACTATCATTTTTTTATTGAAGCATCCTTGTTCTACCCTCTAATTGTCAAAGCGTTTGCCTGACACCCGATGAAACTTTCTATCCGAATCCTTTTGATGCGGACATCGGGATTCGAACCCGAGCAAGTGGCTTGGGAAGCCGCTGTCATAACCCCTAGACCATGCCCGCTCACACAAATTAATATTAATGATTAGTTATTAAAAATATCTATGACTCAAGAAAAAACTTTTCCCGCCTTGGCTGTCGACGGTGTTGTCATCAAAGAAAACGAAATTTTGCTGGTCAGAAGGAAAAATGAGCCATACAAAGGGAAATTTGCGCTGCCTGGAGGATTCGTCGAGTATGGTGAAAAGACGGAAGACGCGGTCACCCGAGAGGTATTCGAGGAGACGGGGTGTAGAACAAGAGTTAAAAAGTTGCTGGGAGTGTACTCGGACCCAACGAGGGATCCAAGAGGACATACAGTTTCTATAGTTTATCTGTTGGAACCAGTTGGAGGAGAGGTAAAAGCTGGAAGCGATGCTTCCGATGCAACGTTTGTAAATATTGGTGATTTGCCCCCTCTTGCCTTTGATCACGGGAAAATAGTTTCCGACGTTCTAGGGTTTTGAAGGGAAAAGCTTAAATTCAATCGCAGCATTTATCTCAAACAAACTAGTTCCACGCCCTTTATAAAAAATTGGAGGAGCAAGATGAGAGCGAATGACCTAATGGATAAAGATCCCGTGATTGCTGAAATTCCGTCCTCACGCCAAGAAGTCCTCAAGTTACTTGTGAAGCATAATCTTCCGGCTTTGCCAGTGGTAAAAGCAGAAACCAAAAAGTTTACTGGCATAATAACGAGAGACAGAATATTCGAACAGGTTGAAGAGGAGCAGATTGCATTGCTTATGGAATCCGATCCCATCACCATAGAAGCCGAAGAAGATCTGAAAACAATCGCTTCCATACTATCCAGACATCGGTGCAGAATCATTCCCGTTGTCGATAAACAAATGAATCTAGTTGGTTTGATCAGATCAACCAACCTTTTAGAGCTTCTTAACGGCAACAAGAAGCCAATTAAAGAATTTATGACCTCTCACTCTGTGCCAATATACGAGGAGACTCCTTTGCCTGTTGTTATGGAGATATTTACTCTTACCAAAGAAGATGCTCTACCAGTGCTTGACAAAAGTGCAAGCCTAGTAGGAGTGGCAACAGAAGGAGATCTTTTTAGAGTAATACACATAAACGAAAGAGTGGCAAAAAGCGAGCTCGGAATGGGCGAAGACGAGGATCAGTGGACGTGGGAAGGCATGAGAGATATAGTTCGATTCTATTATGCAACCTCTAGGATAGATCTACCCCCTGTCCCTGTCAAAGAGATAATGGTAAAGCAAGTGATCTGTGCTTCTAAGCAGAGTGGAGTTGAAGAGGTGGCAAACAAGATGCTAAGACACAACATTTCTCAAATGCCTGTGCTCAACGAGAGCAACAAGCTCTCCGGCTTGATTGACGAGCTAGATCTAATGAAAGCTTTTGATCAGTGATCCGATGCGAGACATATATGAAAAGTTAGTCAGGCTTGCAAAGAGGAGAGGCTTCTTTTATCCTTCTTTTGAAATCTATGGCGGCGCTTCGGGTTTCCAGGATTGGGGTCCACTGGGCTGTTCCATCAAAACAAACTTGGAGAATTTGTGGAGAAACTGCTATATCCACCAAGAAGGAATGGCTGAGATAGAATGTCCAACTCTAACTCCCTATAAAGTGCTCAAGGCGAGCGGTCACATTGACAAATTCCTTGATGAAAGGTTAAAGTGCAGGAAATGCGGTCGTCAGTGGCGCCCCCCAGCAGGGGAGAGATGTCCCGAATGTGGAGGGAAATTGATTTCTTTTACAGCGGGATTGATGTTCGAGACCAAGATAGGGCGAGATGTTGAAGAACCTGCATATCTCAGGCCCGAGACCGCGCAAGGAATCTTTTTGAATTTTCTGAACCTTTACAGACACTTTAGAAAGCATTTGCCTTTTGGTGTGTGTCAGATTGGGAAGAGCTACAGAAACGAGCTGAGTCCAAGGAAAGCAGTGTTGAGACTAAAAGAATTTTCAATGATGGAGGCCGAGGTTTTTTTCGACCCAAACGAGGAATGGCCAAACTTTGACAAACAAAAACAAAAGGAAATCACCCTCCTGCCCTCTTCTGAGAAACACCCTGTTCGGTTAAGCCTTGAGAAGGCTGTTGATACAAAAATAATCAGCAGCAAACCATTGGCGTATTATCTTGGCATAACCCATGATTTTTTGTTGGATGCAGGCATAGATCCCTCAAAGATGAGATTCAGGCAGCATCGAAAGGAAGAGCTAGCTCATTACGCCAAAGAGTGCTGGGATGCAGAGGCCTATTCTGATAGATTTGGTTGGGTTGAACTAGTCGGAATAGCCAACAGAACCACACACGACCTAAAGCTCCACAGTCAGGCCTCAGGAACCGAGCTTTCTGTAGAAAAGGTGCTTAAAAAGCCAAAAATT
>DUKC01000085.1 GCA_013329495.1 Thermoplasmata archaeon | reverse complement strand
TAATTTTCCTCACAAGATAAATAGCACTCTTTTTATTATTAGTTTTTTGTTTTTAAGCTTAATTTTTGTTATTCTCTTAAAGGGCCCTGGAATAAAAAGCCTGTAAAAAAAAGGTATAAGAAAAAAAAGCTTCTTGGGAAGTTTTCGTGGAGAAGCTAGGACATATGATAAACTTAATAAATAGTGAAGGCATAGAGTCTTAGAAGTGGGGCTCTATGGGCTTATCTGATCTAATAATAAACAGACCAAAAACCGTTTTCTTTACATTCCTGGTAATAAGTTTACTCGTTGGTTCGCAGACAATATCGTTAATTAGCAATATAACTATGGATCCGAAAGATTATTTACCTTCTAACGCAGAAAGTATCCAAATATTAGATGAAATAACCACGGAGATGATGGGGGTGAGCCTGCTTACTTTTTCCACTGATATGTCCGCACCCTCCGACAACATGACCAATATTATGCCAATATCAATTTACATTAAATCTGATAAAGATCTAACTAAGCTGGAATCGATCAGAGGGATAAGTGATGTGGAGCAATTGATAAGAGGGAAGTTTGAAGGCAAAGGACTGGAAGGAGTGCAGAGCTACGCCTCATTTATCGATCAAATTCTAAAATTCTATGGGGGAGAAGAAGGCAAGATACCCCCTCTTACTGAATTGATGAAATTCATGGAAGTTCATGAAATTTCTTTAAGCGATTTTACCGAGCTCACCTCAACTTTTGGTCAAACAGAATTAACTTTCAATTTCTCAACCGATAAAATTACTAAATGGGTATCTAAATTTCCTAATATTTCGCATCTCCTATTTGAACTTCTTAAATTTCTAAACCCAGAACTTTCAACTTTCTTAGAAGCCCATAACATATCCTTTTCAGACATTCAGGAGCTTTTATTAACCTTAACTCAAGGCAGCCAAGACTCGCAAGCAGAAATGGATTTCATGTTTTCACTTATTCCCGATCCCTTGATGGGTACCTTGCTTACCGCCGACCGTAAAGAGACTCTGATGACGGTCAGTGTTCAGGGTGCGATAAATCCTATGGAGTTTGGTATCGGAAGAGGAGATACGGAGCAAAATAAAGAATTAAGAGAGTTGGAGCAGGGAATACAAGAGTTGTTGGAAGACCAAGCCCCCGATTGGCTCGAGTTTACAGTAGCGGGACCGATGGCTATGCAGGAAGAAATGAGCGGCTTTATGCTAAAATGGCTGGTAGTTCTAATACCCACCTCTCTTGCTGCAATAGCAATCTCCCTCACAGTCTTTCATAGAAATGGAAAGAGTGTAGTGATTGTGCTTCTGCCCACTCTTGTTGGCATAATGCTCAATCTAGGTACCCTCGGCCTCTTACCCACAAAATTTGCATTTGAGGATGTGATAATCGCACCGTGTTTGATTGCATTCGGTTTTGCCTATTCCCTGCACCTCACCAACAGATTTTCAGAAGAAGCAGAAACTCATGATCCAAAAGAGGCGATAAGAAGAACTTTACCAACAAGTGGCAGGGCGGTTTTACTCTCGGCTATCACTACAATGGTAGGTTTTGCCTCTCTAATGATTACCCCTCTGCCCATGGTCGCTAAGATGGGCTTTGTGTTTGTGTTAGGCATCTTTTATTTATTAATATCAGCCATTGTGCTGGTTCCCTGCCTCCTGCTCATGCTCAGATATCGAAAGCGGGGAAGAATTAAAGAATGGAAAAGAATCCTTCAAATAACCGCTCATCCAAAATTGACAATATTGGTGGCCGTGCTAATTACCCTAGTTTCTCTGTCATGCATTACCCACATCTCAACTGAGGTAGACCTCTTTGCAGTCGATCCGCCAGCTGATCTGCCTTTAACAAAAAAAAGTATGGATTATATGGAAAAACTGGGAATGGGGCAGCCTGGTGTGTTAATGGTTAAAGGGGATTTTACCAACTCTAGTTTCTTGAAGGATCTAGAGGCTTTGGAAGTAAAAATCGGCGAAATAGAAGACTGCAGGGCTTATTCCATGCTCGACTTCATGAAGCCATTCAATTTGGGTCAAATACCAACTGGTGCTCAAATCCGATCGATTATGGAATTGGCAGGGGAAACGATATCTGGAATGATGGGAGGAATAGGAGGAACGGAAGAGGCTTTCCTTGACAAAAGCATAGTTATGGTTGACATGCCGAGAATGGATATAAAGAAAACCGAAGAAAAAATCCTTGCAATCAACAAGATCATAGATTCCCATCAGCTGACCAATGGTTCGGCCACCCATCTGACTGGGATGGGAGCGATCCTTGCGGATCTTCATTCGCTTTTGCTTCCTTCACAAATCCAGTCGATAGCCATAGCAATAATAGCTGTTTTTGCATGTTTAGTACTTGTTTTCAGATCTTTCAAATATGGCGTATTCACTCTAATTCCCTTGGTTTTAGTCATACTATGGGAACCACTGCTATTGGTTGGCCTCAACGTACCTCTCTCAGTGATCACCATAGCAATAGCAAGCATAGTGATCGGTACAGGCATAGACTTTGGTGTGCACATCACAGAAAGAATAAGAGAGGAAGTCAAAAATGGGAAAAGCGGAATGGCAGCATCCCAGGTCGCAGTGATGACTACGGGACAATCCCTGCTAGAAGCTATCGTGGCTGTTATCTTGGCTTTGCTGCCCATCTATTTGCTGGGCATTGAAATGATGAATCAATTCATTACAATTGTAATTCTGATGTTGGTGGTGGCATGTGTTTCAGCACTGCTCATACTCCCAACCATCTACATAACCTACTACAAAAAAGAACCAATTGGCAAGTCAATTGCGGATTTGCGGGAGTTTTATGAAGACTCCCAGAAATACTTCAAAGATTTTCGAGGAAAATTCAAGCCCCCTCCCTGGCTTAAAATTAGAAAATAATTGGTTAATCATCAGCAGGTATTGACAGTTCTTCTCTTCTCATCATCTATACGTGGGTGAAATTGCTTCAGATTCTGCTGGCTTTGCTTGCCGCCTCAGTCTTTTTAGTTGCTCTTCAATTTGTTTTGCCCGCTTATACAGAGGTTTTACATCGATTTTAATTTGAGGTAATAACCTGTCTATGGCTTCAACTATCTTTGCGGCGGCCATTGCATCCATGGGTTGCGGTTCAGCTTCGATTAAAAGACAGATTACGTCAAATCCATGCCTTCTCCCCTCATTCAATAGAGCACCAGAAACTCCAGATATTATCCCTCTGTCTAGTTGAGGAATTTGAGATCGGTTTAGCCTTTCTCTGCATCGAGAGGTTGAACCAACTCCCCTAACGACTCTTTCCCCCTTTATTTCTTCTTGATGTGTAGGTATTCCTTCTGTAGAGACAATCAGAGAACATTTATTGGTCGAGGCAAAGGAAGTTATTACCTTCGATAAAGGTCTTGCAAGTTTTGAATGCGGAGAGAATTCAGAGAGAAAGACGCATACTTTTAGCTTCTCGCTTGCATATATTCTTGCAGGAAATTTTGGCTTTGCTGCATAAACCATCGAAACAGGAGGAAAATCATTCGAGTCCAAAGCACAAATTTGGTCTAGGTTCAATGTTGCTATCAGGTAATTTATAACTATGGGGCTGATCAATCCTACTGAAGGAAACCCTTCAATTATAACCGCATCATTTAAATCAAATTCTTTAAATTTGATAAGCTCGATTTCTGACATAAAAGAATATTAGAAGAATCTCATTTAAATGTATCTTTTTAAAGATAATTTTCTTAAATTTTTTTTAAAAATCCACTACATGCTTTCTTGATTAACTTCCTTTTGCTCTCCAGTCAGCATGTCTTTTATCGAAACAACACCTTTTTTGACTTCTTTTTTTCCTATGATTATTACCCATCTTGCCCCCAGCGTGTTAGCATGCTCGAACGCTCTGTTAGGCTTCCGACGGCTCAGCTCAATCACAACTTTTTCGCCTTTGTTTCGCAGTCTCATGCCTACAGATATTGCGTGCGAAACTAGTTCTTCGGAAATTGGGACTACATAGTAATTCGTCTTCCTTTTCGCTTCAAAATCATACCTTTCAGCTTCGAGGGTAAGCACAGTCCGATCAAATCCTATTGCAAATCCAGCTTGAGGAACCTCCTTACCCCCAAACAATTTTGCCAATCCATAGACTCCCCCTCCACAAAGTTGTTTTTCTGCCCCTAATTTTGGGGCATCTATTTCGAAAACAAGGCCGGTGTAGTAGTCCAAATTCCTTGCTATCTTAAAATCTACCTTCCAATCTTTTATTCCAAAATATTCCAAGTATTTCAGCACCTTCTCTAATTCTGTCTTTGCGTCCAAAGCATCCTCTTTATCCCCAGAATCGAGCTTAATGAACGATTCGATCTTTTTCAACTCCTTGCAATTCAGAAATTCGATAAATCTCTCGATCTTCGCTTTGCTTATGCCGGCCCTTTCACACTCTTTCTTCAGTCCAGCAAGATCTTGCTTATCAATCAGTCTAAGCAGTGGTCTTTTCTCCGCCTCAGACAAGCCAAGTTGGGCTATCATTCTGTTTAAAATCTTGAGGTGCCCTATTCGAAGGTCCAGCTGTTTCAACCCCGCATCCTTGAGCAATGTCATTCCAAGAGCGATCAATTCGGCGTGGGCTTCGGGGGTGTCTGCCCCTATAAGCTCACAGCCTGCCTGCCAGAATTCTCTGTACCTTGCTTTCTGGGGTCTGTCATATCTGAAGCAATTTCCAAAGTAGAATAGTTTCAAAGGCCTCGGTTTTTGCTGAAGTTCATTGACATAAAAACGAACAACAGACGTCGTGATCTCAGGTCTCAGCGCAAGGGATCTTCCCCCCCTGTCCTTGAAAGCGTACATCTCCCCTATCACACCCTCGCCACTCTTTGCGGTGAACAGATCGAGGTTCTCCAGGGTTGGAGTGAGTACCTCCTCATAACCAAAGGACTCAAAAGTTTTTCGCATCCTCTCCTCAACAAATCTCCTTTTTTGCATCGAGATTGTGTCGAAATCCCTTGTCCCTCTGGGTCTTTCAAACAAATTACCCATAGGGTAAAAATAAGCAAACGTCATTTAAAAAAGATTGCCTTTTCAAAATAAGCTTTTTACACTCTTCTTTATTTCTTCCGTTGGGGCCCCTCCCTTCTCATCCCATTCTTCCTCTGTTTTGCTAATCACATCCACGAACCTGTCCATCAGTTCCTTGTTATCGGCTACCTTTCCGGGCGAGACCCCTCTCGGTAAAAACTTTTTGAACCAATAAGCACCGGGTTTGTAAGGATGAGCATGATTATATTCCATCACGTGAGCGGCGGCTAGAATGGCTGGACTGATGTTTTTTATCCCTCCACCCGCCGAGACAAAAAGTTCTGTTAATTTTCTCTCGTTCACATGGGGACACTCTTCTAGAAGCCCATCGAAAAGGTCTTCGTTCGATCTGGATGACTGGATAATGCGCTTGCCGACCAAGTATCGGTAAGACTCATCTCTCTCGCCCCTTTTCATTTTTCTTTTCATCAATCACACTCTTTGTCTTCCCAGGTATATATAGCTTACTTGGCTCGTTTCTATCTTTCCTCTTGGGCTAAGACCCCCTCCGTGAGGGTGGGGTAGTTCACTTTGCGTAGTATTCCGCTGGATATGGCTCAGGTCGAAGACCCTTCCTTTTTCTTATTTCCCTGGTAATTTTGTCCTGTAATTCGCTGGGCAGCAGTTCAAAGCCGACATTTTCAGTTGACCAAAGAACACGTCCTGAGGTTGCCGACCTTATGGCAGAGCTGAAACCGAGCATTTCAGCGACGGGTGCCTTGGCATCAATCGTGGTTTGGTCCCCCTCCTGTTCCATGCCAATTATGGTTCCCCTCCTTTGAAGGATCTCCTTTGTTATCTGACCCATCACCTCTTGAGGCGCACTGGCATTAACCTTCTGAATCGGCTCAAGCAACACACTTTTTGCGGTCGTTATTGCCCCATAAATCCCATATTTTACGGCGGGAATGACCTGCGCTGGACCCCTGTGTATCGCATCCTCATGCAGTTTCGCATCCACCAACCTGACCTTCACTCCTTGCAGGGGCTCTTGAGTTCTGGGCCCCTTTTTCATCGTCTCACCAAATGCATCTCTCAACAACTCTTTCGTTTCGAAGAGCCGCTGGATGCCCTTTGTTGCGTCTACAAACAAGTTGGTTTTTTGGCAAGCAAAGACTTTCTTTGCCTCATCTCTTTCCATGCCAAGCTCTATGAGTTTTTTTATCGCCTCTTTCTTGTATTTTTTGACGTTTGAAGGAATCTCATCTTCCCTCAGTGCCTTTACAACTCCTTTGGGCAGAGGCTCCACTTCCAGGTAAAAAGAATTGTGTCTGTTCGGTGACTTCCCTTCAAACGGATGCGGTGATTTTCCCAAAACGGTCTCTCTGTAAACAACAATCGGAGAAGAAATACTTATTGGAATCTTATGCTCCTCCCTAATCCTGTAGGTAGTTATCTCCAGGTGCAATTCACCCATTCCGCTCACGAGGTATTCCCCCGTTTCTTGATTTATCGTTACCTCAATCGATGGGTCCGCTTTTCCGGTTGATCTGAGCATATTTATTAGCTTTGGCAAATCAGTCGCATGCTTCGGCTCAATCGCAACCGTCACTACAGGATCCGAATAGTGGACGATCTTCTCAAAAGGCTCCGTTGTTTTAGACGATGCAACGGTAGATCCCGCTATAGCCCCGCTCAAGCCTGTTAGTGCGACCACATTTCCCGCTTTCACTCCGTCGATGTTGATACGATCGGGACCCACCATCAGTGACACCTGCTGAACTCTCGATTTGTACGGCGCTCCACTGATCCAGAGCTCGTCCCCAGCACTCACAGAGCCGGCGTAAACTCTTCCAAAAACGACATCTCCCGCATGAGGATCTATCAATATTTTTGTTACCATCAATGCTAGCTCGCCGCTGGGGTCACATTCCCGCATTGCTTTTCCCTCTTTACTATCCAGATCCCCCCTCCATATTATGGGTATCCTATATTTTTGTGCCACCAAAGGACCTGGCAGATGTTCGATCACCATGTCCAAGAGTATCCGATGAATGGGTGACCGTTTTGCGAGCGTCTTTTGGTCCTTTTTACTGCAGTAATCGTAAATATCCTTGAAGGTAATCTTGCTTTTTTTCATCCATGGTGTTGAGATTGCCCAATTGTAGTACGCGGATCCAAAGGCCACCGAACCATCATCCACCCTCACATACCATTCTTTCACGAACTCTTTCGGGGCCAGCTTTTTGATGTGCTTGTTTACCTCAGCGATAATCTTGACAAACCTCTGCTGCATCTCCTCTGAGGTTAGCTTAAGCTCGTTTATCAGCCTGTCTACCTTATTGATGAAAAGGATGGGCTTTACCCTCTCTTTTATTGCCTGTCTCAAAACCGTCTCTGTTTGAGGCATCACTCCCTCAACTGCACACACCACCACCAAAGCTCCGTCGACCGCTCTCATGGCTCTGGTCACGTCTCCCGAAAAGTCCACATGCCCCGGAGTATCAATAAGATTAATCAGGTATTCTTCTTCCCCGAACTTGTGGACCATTGATGCGGCTGCAGACTGTATGGTTATTCCCCTGGCTCTTTCCTGTTCGTCATAATCCAAAATAAGCTGTTTTCCAGCGAGCTCCTCGGACATCATCCCTGCGCCAGCTATCAGGTTGTCCGATAGAGTTGTGTTGTGGACAACCATTCCCTCTGCTATGAAGTTATGGAGTTTCTCTACTGTAAAATCATACACAAACTCCTCCGAATCAGATTCTCTGATAGAGGTCACCTTTAAGAAAGAGGTATCCCAGCTGGTCAATACTCCTAATCCTTCTGCTTCAGGGTCCATTTCAGGAGCAAGATCTCTCAGAATTTTCTGCAGAGAGTTCTTCGACACACCCTCCCTATTCTTTTCATATTCAGAGCAGTGGCCGTTGAGCATTACGCTGGGCGGAATGCCAGCCCTTTTTCTGATCTTCTCCAAAACGTGCCCAGAAATAGGTACCCTGTCTATTTTTGAAACGGAACTTTTTTCCAAGAGAACCTTAAACTTCTCTTCCTTTTCTCTTAAATTAAATCCAATCTCTTTAAAGTTTTCCAGTGACTTTCTGCCCGAGATATAGAGAGTATTCTTTTTGTGATTTAGGATGCTTCCTATATCAAATTTGTAAAGCAGTAATTGCAGATGAGCAAGAAATTTTCTGCTCGCCGAACTCACAGAAACAGCCGACCTTCCCCCTTCAACCCATCCATCTGCATCCATGTATCCTCTAACAAATGAAGCAATGAGCGGTTTAGGGGAGCGTTCCAGAAAAGGAGAAATCTTCAGGTTGTTTGACTTCCTTTTGGTCGGATATTCGAACAAGACCTCCAGCATTTTCTTTAGGGTTATGCCGCCAACTTCTATCCTTGTTGCCCTTTGCCTGAATCTTCTGACTATGCAGCTGGTCCCTAGATGTTCGGCTATTTCTTTAACCTCGCTTTGGATGTAAGGATGGTTATTGGTGATGTTGCCCCAAGAGTCGCCGTCGCCGAAGAAAAGTCCTGCTAGGTAATAAAATTCCTCAAAGTTTTTGGGTAACCTTATTTCTATAGAAGAGTGAATCCCCCGAGGACTCGTTCCTCTGTGATTTATCCACTCTATGGAATCATAAGCTTCGTTGGATTTTATGCCTACCAGATCGCAAATCTTTACTAAATTATTAAGCCTGTATTGGCCTCTCCAAACTCCGTGGTAAAATGACTTTCCCTTAATTTTTGTATCTAATTTAGAATAAACTTTCTTTGTTCCAATTTGCAGAATCTTTTCATGCAACTTTTGCTTTAATTCTTTGTTTACCCTCACATAAAAGCACTGATCTTTCCCCAACTTCTTCAGGATTACCTCTCTTAGACTTCCATCCTTAATCCCAGAGTGAAGCAGCTTTCTTGTGGCAACTATGACATCTTCTTTTTGTAGCTTGTCTGCTCTCTTCTCCACAATTCTTCCTTCTCTGTTAAGTGTTAAAAATTTGTGCTCAGGGGTCGTCCTGATGCTCCTTCCGTTATCAACCTCTATCTCCATCAGCGAATCAGTTTTCTTTAGCTTCCACAAGCAGGATATCCTCCCCCTTTGGATTCTACCTTTACGCTTATCGAAGCTGTTTACAAAAAGATTGAGTTTATCTAACTTAATCACTCTTTCCTGTTCGCTTTCATTTATTATCTCACCACTTTGTTGATACCTTTCAAATAATTCTCTGGCAGTTGGGTTTTCTCCGTTTATTAGAGAGATTCTAGCTTCGGGACTGACACACTTTCCATGGTCGATGTGCGCAACAATGCCAATATTCCTTATCTTCTTCGGCTCGTTCATTATGTTAAAAGCCTTCTTTATGTTCTCTTCCTTTCTTCCCATTTTGTTTCTCCTAACGAGCCGATTTTGCTATTCTCTCTATTTCATCTTTTTTGGAGACTGCAAAGGAAGAAGAATCATTCTTGCTCGCTCTTAATAATTCGTCAGCCAGACATTCCTCCATACTCTTCTTTGATTTGTAAGTGGCCTTGGTCGCTCCCTTGCAGATGCTCCTCAGCGCAAGGTCCACTCTTCTCTGTGGAGCAACATCCACTGCTTTCGGAATCGAAATGCCTGCAATCATCAGTCTCGTCGCTTCCTCTCTCGGAGCGGTGTTTTGCAGGGCATCAATAAAGACCTGCGCAGGATTTTGCTTGCTCTTTTTAGAGATTATTTCGAACGCTCTTTCTACCACCTGGATTGTTTTAGATTTTTTTCCAGTGTATCTCCCACTTCTCATCAGATTGTTTATCAATCTCTCCACGATGCATGTCTTTGATTTCCCAAATCTCTGATGTGCATACCTGGCAGAACTGTGTAAACGGTTAGAATCGAGATTGATATACCTTTCGAGACTCTTATCCGTGACTTTCACTTCATTCAAATCAAACTTCTCTAAAATCAACAGGGGTGCTTTTTCTTTAACCATCCTTTAACTACCTCACCGGTTTTTCGATTTTTCTCCGGACCAGCTGATCTAGGGAAACATCGTTAACCTTGATAACCTTAAATCTCACTCCAGGAATGTCCCCGTAAGACCTTCCCATTCTTCCCCCGATTCCTTCAATCATAACCTCATCGTGCTCATCAATGAATTTTATGGCATGGTTCCCCGGCGCAAACGCGGTAACCTGCTTGCCATTCTTGATCAGCTGAAGCTTCACGCATTTTCTTATTGCAGAGTTTGGCTGCTTCGCCTCAATTCCAACTTTTTCAATCACTATTCCTCTTGCCTGTGCTGAACCTTCCAGGGGATCGAACTTCTCTTTCAAATGCAACTGACGCTTCTTGTAATACCTGTCCAAGCGTCTGCGTTGTTTATGATTCTTTTTCAGCTTCCTAGCTGCGTTTAAACCTCTCGCCATTTGTTCACCATTTACCAAAGGAGAATGGTAATCTTTTATATAAACTTTTATATAAACTAAAGATGTAATCCAATAACACCAAGAAGATAAAAAATATTTTTTCAATTCGTCTTGGGAACCCAGTCGTAATTTAACTTCTACGCCGAGAAGTCCCCTCGCGTGGGCTGGGGGGGTAGTTCACGTCTTTTTATTTGAATTAGCATACTTTAGTTTCAAAAGCATCGTCCCCTAAATATGGTTAACGCTCCCAAAAAACCTGTAAAGCGCCTTTAAAAAAACATACAAATTGCAGGTGATATCAATATTAAAAGGCTCTGCTTGAGCTCTTTGTTGAACTTTTGAATCAACAACAAATTTTTTAAGTTAACACTATATTCAATGCTCATGAACCGAGTTCTCGCGGCAACTTTGACTGTTTTTCTATGCTTTTTTGTGTATCTGCTGTTTACCACGGCAAGTGGAGCTTACATCTTGTGGAGTCTGGATGAACTGATAGCTGGAATCATTCTCGCAACAATAATCGGCCTGGTGTCCTTCAAGAGGCTTGTCAAGCGCGATCTCAGAATGGCAAATCCGTTGCGGTGGATTCTCGCTCTAGCTTACTTTTTGGGTCCCTTCCTCTTTTCCATGGCAAAGGCAAATCTCGACGTGGCTTATCGGGTCATCACAGGAAAAATAAAGCCAGGAATAGTAAAAATATCACCAGATCTAAAGACGGATTTGGGAATAACCTTGTTTGCAAACTCAATCACTCTCACTCCAGGAACGCTTTCCGTGGATGTCGACGAGGAGACAAACGAGCTTTATGTTCACTGGATAAATGTCAAAGAACTGCACCCAACCTCCCAACAGGTCGCGGGGTCTTTCGAGAAATGGGTGAGGAGAATCGCAGAATGAATCCCTTTTTGACAGTGCTTTTTATTCTTTCGGTTGTCTCGGCGCTTATCGCAATACGAATCTTCAAGGGCCCCACAGCGCCAGATCGGGTTGTCGGTCTCGACACCCTAAACACAGTAGTAATCGCTTCAATGATCCTGTTTGGCGCATACACCAAGGAAGTGATTTACATAGATGTGGGAATAGTCTATGCCTTGCTTTCTTTTATTGCCACTCTGTTCATAGCAAAGTATCTGGAAGGGGGTGAATTTTAGATGGATTGGTGGGACGTGGCGATGATGGTATTCCTTTCAATCGGCGCTTTTTTCAATGCCCTTGCAGCTGTCGGTTTGCTGAGATTCCCTGACGTTTATACGAGGCTGCACGCCGGCACCAAGTGCACAACATTTGGGACGATATTCGTTTGCCTGGCAGTTATCCTCTTTGGAGTGAGGCTCTGGATCTACGAGTCTGATGCGTATTCAATTCTCACAATTCACACCTTCATCGCATTGGTTTGCGTGTTGCTCACGAATCCCACCGGAGCGCATGCGATAGCGAGAGCCGCGCATCGTTCTGGAGTGAAACCAGCTCGAGCAGTCATCGATGAACTGGAAAAAAAGGAGGGGAAGTGAGATGGACTTGCTCAGCCTGGTGCACATAATATTGCCCCTCCTCATAGTCGTGGCCGCCGGCTTCGCGGTTTTATTGAGGGATCTAATTTCCTGCACCATTGCGCTTGCCGCGATGAGCCTTCTGCTGTCATTAGAATTTTATATTCTTCATGCTCCTGATGTGGCAATCGCTGAGGCGGGGGTGGGGGCATGCATCACAACGGCGATCATAATTCTGGCGATAAGCATGACAAAACGAGAGGAGGATGAAAGATGAGCAAGAGAGATCTGGTCGGGGTGATCTCCCTGTTGATACTGGTTGGTTTTCTGGGGTTAGGCGCCGCTTCCATGAGAGAGTTTGGAGTGGTGGATAGGGCATACATGGACGATTACATCATCAGTCATTCGCAAGACGAGGTTGGCGCAAACAACGCCGTGACCTCGGTGGTGTTTGATTACAGAGGTTTCGATACCCTAGGTGAGGCGACCATCTTGTTTGCGGCTGTTGTGGGTGTGATAGTGATATTCAGGAGGGAAGTCCATGAGTGAGATGTCTAAGATAGTGCGGTCTATCTCAAACCTCTTGTTGCCATTTATTTTGATCTACGGATTCTACATCATCCTCCACGGCCACCTGACGCCAGGCGGAGGTTTCCAGGGAGGTGCTGTGGTCGCCTCGGGTCTCGTTATGGTTTTGGTTGCCTACGGATCTGAGAGGTTTGCGAGCTGGGTAAAGGAGAAACATCTCTCAGTCCTCGAGTCGATCGGCGCTCTTGGTTTTATCTCTCTGGCGTTTCTTGGGCTTTCAACAGCCTTCTTTTACAACTTTCTGGCAGGAAAAGGAGGTCTATTTGGTGACATTCCTCCTGAAGGATCAAATCCCGGAGCTCTGAACACCGCGGGAACGCTGCCCCTCATGAACCTTGCTGTTGGGTTGAAAGTCATCGCAGGACTGGCATCCATTGTCCTGGTTATGGGTCTCGCATCTCATTATTTCAAACAAGGAGGGGAGAATGATACATAACATTCCCTATCTGGCGGTTGTGGCTTTGGTGGCGATAGGGTTCTGGGCCATGATCTTCAGAAAGAACCTCATCAAGGTGATAATCGGAATAGCGATCATCGAGAGTGGAGTGAATTTCTTCCTGGTTGCTCTGGGCTACAGAAGCGGCGCTTATGCTCCTATCTACACGCACGCTCCTTCGGGTCAGATGGTACTGCCCGTTCCACAGGCTCTGACTCTGACTTCGATAGTCATTGGAGTTGCTGTCCTGGCTCTGATGCTTTCTCTCGCAGTTCAAATCTATAAAAAGCAGGGAACTCTGGACACCAGAAAGGGGGTGTTAAAGAAATGAGCATCGACTGGTTGCTGATTCATTCACCCGCACTTATAATAGCGGTACCCCTCTTTGCGGCCTTTGCCATGCCTCTGATCAAGAAGCTGGGAAACAAGACGAGAAATGGTGTCGCGCTCGCCACCGTCCTGCTGATCGAGATCTTGGTGATTATGCTCGCGAAAGACGTGTTTGCCAGTGGAGCCAGATCCTATGTTTTTGGCGCCGAGCCAGGCCTCACGCTGCCCTCCGGTTATATCGTTCCCATAAGAATACTGTTTCACGTTGATGGCATGAGCGCCTTCATGGCCATAATCTCTGCTACCATCGCCCTGGTCGCTGTGATTTATTCACTGAAATTCATGGAGAAGGAGACCGCTCTTGACAGATACTATCTCCTGCTCCTTCTGATGATGGTGGGAATGTTCGGGATGGAATTTACCGCGGACCTGTTCAACATGTTCGTGTTCCTGGAAGTCCTCTCTATCGCTTCCTGTGGTTTGGTCGCGTACAGAATTCACCTCGCAGATGCTCCGGAAGGAGCGCTCAAATTCATGGTGATATCTTCTATTGGAGCCTTGATGGTTCTTTTGGCTACCGGGTTCTTGTATGGGCAATACGACGCACTCAACATCGCTCAGCTCGCAAAAGAGCTCCAATTTAATTTCATAGACAAGATCGCTCTCGTCCTTCTGCTTGGAGCATTCGCCATGAAATGCGGCTCTTTCCCCATGCATCAATGGGTCCCCGATACATATTCTGTCGCTCCCGCCCCTATCTCAATTCTCCTTGTTGTCTCGACACAGGTATCACTCTACGCACTATTCAGAGTTGTTTTCACGCTTTACGGAATCAGCTCAAACGTGGTGGTGGTCGGATGGTACCTGATTGTTTTGGGTTTGTCGACCCTGTTCATTGGAGTCACGATGGCCATCCCCCAGAAAGACATAAAGAGGCTGATATCATATCTTGGAGTTTCTCAAATAGGCTATATGCTGATCGCAGTTGGGGTGGGCTTCTCTCTGTTCGCAAATCCTGTAGAATTCGAGATCTATGGATTCAGAGCAATAGAGGGAGGAATATTCCAGCTCATCAACGACTCGATGTACATGGGCCTGCTGTTTCTCGTTTCTGGGGCTCTTTACTACCGGATCGGCACAAGGAATTTGGACAGCATGGGAGGATTAGCAAGACCCATGAAGGTAACCTCAATCTGCTTCTTGATAGGGAGTTTGGCAATTGCAGGAATTCCGCCGTTTAACGGATTTGCATCAAAGTTCATGATCTACGAGACCGTTTATCGATTCAACCCTATAATATCGATTGTTGCGATGCTGGTGTCCGTCCTGACCTTGGCAGCAATGGTCAGGGCGTTCAGCGCAGCGTTCATGGGGCCGTCCCTACCAGAGTTCAAAGAGGTAAGAGAGGTTCCAAAGAGCATGATACTCGGAATGGTGATCCTTGCTTCAATGGTGGTATTCTTCGGCCTGTTCCCGTCTCTGATAGTTGACAACCTGGTTGAGCCGGCCGTTAGGGCGCTGATCAGTCGGCCGTCTTACATTATTTCTCTGTTGGGAGGTTAAAAAATGCAATCTATACTCACTACACCCTCGGGATATTGGGACCCACTGATGTGGTTGTTCGGATTAGCGGTGGCTATAGGATTTGCACTCTTCATACGTTCGCTGGGTCAAAAGAGTTACAACAAAGAAACAGATCAAACAAAGCCTTTCATTTCTGGAAATCCTGAGGTATCAAAATCCGAAAGCCACGTCAAGGCTTCTAATCTCTACTGGGGCTTTATGGAATCCCTGAAATCCTATTACTCCAAGATCATGAGATTCCATACTGGCAATGTGAATGATTATGTACTCCTCTTGGTGTTTGTAATTGCAGTAATGTTTCTAATAATTGTACTAGCAGGAGTGATCTAATGGCTAAACTCACCAAATCTTTCCACCGTGCCCTCTGGGCATTCCACATAAATAGCGGCAGCTGCAACGGATGCGACATAGAAATAGTGGCAGCCCTGACACCCAGGTATGATGTTGAGAGGTTTGGAATCAAGCTCGTCGGTTCTCCGAGGCATGCGGACGTTCTGCTGGTTACAGGGCCTGTCACAAGAAAGATGGCTAAAGAGGTGCGCAGGGTATACGAACAGACTCCTGACCCTAAGGTTGTTATTGGCGTTGGCGTGTGCGGGATGTCAGGGTGCGTGTTTTACGAGTCCTACAACCTTGTCGGTCCGCTGAGCGAGATCATCCCTGTCGACGTCTGGGTTCCGGGCTGTCCGGCGAGGCCAGAAGCAATCATCCAGGGTGTCACCAAGGCTTGGGAGAAACTGGAGAGTTTGAGGGGAAAAAAATGAGGCCAATAAAAGCGGAAGAGTTGCTGGAGCTAATGACGAAGGAATTCGGAGACAGGATAACAGATTCAAAGATCACTAAGAGGGTAGAGGGTAAGCAAAAAAGGGAAAATCTTCACCTCTCTGTTACGGTAGACAGAGAATCGTTTAAGGATGTTGTGAGGTGGTTGGCTGACGTGCAATACCCTCTTCTTTCTGTCATCTCTGGCTGGGACGCTGGAGACCGAGTCGAACTCCTCTATGAGTTCCAGCTGAATGGAGGTGTTCTGGGGAAGGGATTGGCGCTGACCCTCAGGGTTGGCCTGCCAAAGGATTCCCTGAAGATAGAAACTATATGCGACATAATTCCTGGCGCCCAGATCGGAGAGAGGGAGAAGCAGGAAATGCTGGGAGTGAGGGTCGAGGGGACCCCAGACCCTAGAAGATTCTTTTTGCCAGATGACTTTCCAGAGGGTGTTTATCCATGGAGGAAGGATGAGAGCGGCGTCCCAGAAAGCATGATCAAAAAACTGTGGGAGGCGAAGTAGATGGCAGAGAAATCTTGCACGTACTCACTTCCAATTGGTCCGATTCACCCGGCCCTGCACGAGCCCTTCCTGTTCCAATTTCAGATCGATGGAGAGAGGATCAAGAAAGTCGATCTGATCGGCGGAAAGGTCCATCGAGGAATCGAATGGATGGGAATGAGAAGGAATCCAATTCAGGTTATTTATGTCGCTGAGAGGATATGCGGAATCTGCTCGTGTTCGCATGCCTTCACCTACTGCCGGGCCGTCGAAGACGCCGCTGACATTGATGTTCCCGAGAGAGCACAATACATAAGGGCGATCATCGCAGAACTGGAGAGGATGCACTCGCACCTGCTCTGGGCCGGCGTGGCAGCACACGAGATCGGATTCGACTCTCTTCTCTACTACACATGGAGAGCCAGGGAGGGAGTCATGGATCTGCTGGAGCTCATCTCAGGAAATCGAGTGAACTATGGCATGCTCATGATCGGTGGGGTGCGCAGAGACCTTTCTGATGAGACTCTCTCCAAGATCAAGGATGCAATGGACAGGTTTGATCCGGTCGCCGATAAGCTGATTTATCTTTTTTTGGAAGACAAGACCGTCAAACTGAGAACGCAAGACGTCGGAATTTTGTCTTTCAACGATGCGATCAAGCTCTGCGCTCTTGGACCGACGGCAAGAGCTAGCGGAGTTAGAAAGGATGTTCGACAGGATCAACCCTACTGTGCCTATGCCGATCTGGAGATAAGAGCCATCACTCCAGAAAACTTTGACAAAGAAACGGTCGGAGACGTTTATGACAAGACACTGGTCAGGTTGCTCGAGGTAAAGCAGTCTATAGGTATCATCAAGCAGTGTGTGGACTCACTGCCCTCCGGAGACCTGCTTGCAGAACCAAAGCTTGTCAAGATACTGGCAACGCTCAAGAAGGTGAACAACGAGGGTTTGGGGAGGGTCGAGGCGCCAAGAGGAGAGCTGGTTCATTGGGTTAGGTTGCAGGAGAGCACAAATCTGCGGGCCTGGAAAGCGAGGTCTCCCACCTACAATAATGTCCTGCCCTGGCAGCCCATGCTGATTGGAGAGCAGATCGCAGACATTCCAATCGTCGCCGCTTCGACCGATCCTTGCTTCTCCTGTCTTGATAGAGCTGTGGTCACAAAAAACGGGAAAAGCGAGATAATAACAGGCGAAGAACTTCACAGGTTGAGTTTAGAAAAGACAAGGAGGCTGAAAAAATGGGGCTAGATTTTTTTCTCTTTTCAATCTTGTTTGTGTTCCTCACAATGGGGTTGGGACTTGTCGTCGCTCTGTTTATCAGAGGCATCGATCGAAAGCTCACCGCTCACATGCAGGCCAGGATAGGTCCCCCGTTGAGGCAGCCTTTCCTGGACATAGGAAAGCTGTTTGGGAAAGACACGATCATTCCGGAAAACTCCATACCGTGGCTCTACAACCTTGCGCCGATCGCTTGTTTTGCCTCGGCAGCAACTCTGTTGTTCTATATCCCCCTCGGCTCTCTAGATTCGGTGCTGGCTGGAAGAGGAGACCTTGTTCTCTTGACATACCTGCTTTTGTTGCCAAGCCTCGCACTCACTCTCGGTGGTTTCGCTTCTGGTTCGCCCTATGCCACAGTCGGCGCACAGAGAGAAATGGTCACGATGGTAAGCTATGAATTTCCAATAATCATTGGAGTGGTCGCTCTTGCATGGCAGATGACCATGCTTTTCCCGTTTGATCCAAATCTGTACGCCTTCTCCCTTTCAGCCTTTTCTGCCCATCTGGTGTGGGCCGAGGTCGGTCTGTTTGGCTGGGTAGGACTGGCACTCATCCTCTTCGTTTTTCTTCTCGTGACCACAGGAGAGCTGGCAAAAGTGCCTTTTGATGTTGGAGAGGCCGAAACAGAGATTGCAGGAGGGCTGCTGGCAGAATACTCGGGCAGAAACCTTGCCCTTTTCTACCTCGGAGACTGCATAAAGGCCGTTGCAATGGGTGGAATCATAGTAGCAATCTTCTTTCCGTTTAACCTCTCGCCACTCCTGAGCATCTCCGGCTTGCAGGCGAACGCGGTAGACCTGCTTTTCTTCTTTGTAAAGATAATAATAGTCCTCTTCTTCTCACTGATGTTGATCAGAGTTGGTGTCGCAAGACTAAAGATCAATCAGGTGGTCGATGTCCAGTGGTTTACCTTCAGCCTGATATGCATCGTGGGACTCTTGTTGGTGTGGGTCGATCCATGGCTTTCGCCAGTGTTAGGAATTCTCGGAGGTTAAAATATGAAATTTACGATGTTTCTTCAGCTGCTCGCACAAATATTCAAAAAGCCAGGAACAAATCCTTTTCCCAAAAAATATGCTCCAAAGTCGATGAACAAGCTTCTGAAATCCATTGATGCTGGGAAGGAAAAGATAAATCCTCCTGTGCCGGTGCCGCCTAAATTTAGGGGCCGAATTGGGTATGACAAAGAAAAATGCACCTGCTGCAAGCTGTGTCAAAGAGTCTGTCCTGCGCATGCCATTGATGTGGGGAGGACAGAATCAGGTTGCGATTTTAGGATCTACGCTGCAAGATGCATTGCCTGTGCTCAATGCGTTGATATCTGTCCAACAAATGCATTGTCGATGAGAGAAGAGTTTTTGTTCGCAACCTACGACAAGTACGGAAAAGATATGATCATTGAATAAAGAACAAACTGTTTATGCTTTCTAGGTGGTCTTTTTCTCAGAGTCAGAACCTCCGATGGCTTTATTTAAAAGTCACTAAGTGGCTGACATACTCCCACGACTGAAGCCGTGGGGTTCTACGCTTCTATGCTTATGAGCGAAGGGCGTGCCACCGCCCTGTTTATGACTCCCGCAGGGAGAACTTCTCCATGAGCGAGCCCTATATTTAC
>DUKC01000009.1:2535-2775 GCA_013329495.1 Thermoplasmata archaeon | reverse complement strand
GCTCCTTCTTTTAGATACACGCATCCCCTTCCTTGCTCATTTGCAAACAGAGCATCAGAAGTCACGTCGCCTTCTCCTAAATCTTCCTCAAGAAATTTGTCTATTTCATCCATCAATAGCAAACTTTTTATTGATTTAAAAGCTTTTATCCTGGATGGAGAGTTCCCTGTTGCTCAAAAAAACTATTCAAGAACAAATTCAAGAGCTAAAAGAGAGAAAGAATGTGGTGGTGCTGGCACA
>DUKC01000009.1:1755-2413 GCA_013329495.1 Thermoplasmata archaeon | reverse complement strand
GGCAAAGATTCTAAATCCAGAGAAGAAGGTTCTTGTTCCAGATAAGAGTGCCATCTGCCCCATGGCAAGAATGGTCAATCTAACGGATCTTGAGGTGGTGAAACAAGAGAACCCTGGTGCAGCGGTGGTTAGCTATGTAAATACCACTGCTGCGACAAAAGCCCAATCCAACGTCTGCTGCACCTCAGCAAATGCTGTAAGGGTGGTGGGGGCGTTGGATGAAAAAAAGATAATTTTTGTGCCCGACGAAAATCTAGGTCAATGGGTGAAGAGAAACGTCACGAACAAGGAAATCCTCCTCTGGCAGGGATATTGCTATGTACACAAGAAAATAATCACTCTGGAGAAGGTAAGAAAGATGAAATCTTTGCATCCAGATGCGGTGATCATGGCCCATCCGGAGTGCAATTCTGAGGTGCTTGATTTTGCAGATGAGGTGCTTTCAACAGGAGGGATGGTCAGGTTTGCCAGCAAAAGCGGAGCAAACGAATTCATTGTAGCAACCGAAGAGGGGCTTTGCACAAGGCTGAGAAAGGAAAATCCCGGCAAGCTGTTTTACGAGTTTCCAGATGCAATTTGTGGAGATATGAAAAAGAACACTCTGGAAAAATTGCTTCGATGTTTGAAAGAAGAAAAAGATGAAGTTTCGATAGAGCAA
>DUKC01000009.1:0-1738 GCA_013329495.1 Thermoplasmata archaeon | reverse complement strand
ATATTATGAAAAAAGCAAGAGCGCCAATTGAGAGGATGTTGGAAATGAGCTGAACTTCTACAAGTGGTGACAGCGACTCAAACTTTTAAAAAATCTGTTTTTTCCTCATATACTAAAGTGTTTTTGAGCAAAGGTGAGTATAGAAACCCCACTTTTGTTTTACAATGAGGGGCATAACCAACCCTTACATCGTTCTTGACTCGCAGCGGAAGATACAAACAAAAGTTTTAAACGTTTCACTCTTTGCACCCCCCCCGCAATTATCTTATCCATTTGTAGCGGACAAAGGCCCAATATAAGATCATAATTCCTACCGCTATCAATATTCTCCTTACTGGCAGGATTGGCGGGACTATCCCGTAGTGGTCAAAAAAGTTTGAAAAAGTAGCGATCATGAAAAAGCCAACCAGAAGCAGCAATCCTTTCGCCTTGTCTTCTTTCCTTGGCATTTTAATCGAATAAAATGCCAAGAAGCCAACTGGTGTATAGGCCATTAAAACAGGAATCACGCTCGTCTTATTGAGTATCGCAGAAGAGATCCATTCGTAAACTCCCGGACTTGTTAGCACCTTTATTGGCGGTCCAAAAGCGATAGAAATAAAGTATACAAGAATGAGAGCAATAGGTACAGCAATCCATTTCTGTTTGAAAGGTCTGAACATGTCTACAACGAACAGCAGAGCAAAAAATGCTTGAAAACCTAATGATACAAAAACGACTAATGGCACAATCATGCTTTTCTCGGCCAGATTTACCTCAGAACTCGGAAAACGAAGGAGGAATGCAAAAAGATAGGTCAAAAAGATGAAAAATGAATAAATAGAAAGAAGTAATGCTGTACTTACTTCAGTTTTTTTGTAGTTACTGAGCAATTTTAGTGAGACAATCAGTGCAACTATCGATAATGCAACAGTTACTATTTGGGTTATAAGAATCTCTTCACTGACCATAGTGCTAAAGTGTTTTTATACTTTAAACCTTTTCTGCTTTGTTATTTCTCTCAATAAGATTCTTGCTTTTTCTGTCAAAATTCAAACTCAATTTATCAAGTCAGAGCGACAGGGCAACTTTTATCTCCTTTATGGTCTTATCTGCGACCTTTTCATCGAAGAAGAAGGCTATGCCCCTCCCCAATCTAGGGAGAAGCTGGTCCATGTCCTCCAGGGTTATAGTATCCTGGCTTTTTCCGATTCTTGTGCAGTTGTTCTCCAATATCGGTCTGGCAATCAGGGACGCATTTTTTGACATGATATTATAAATTTTCTCAGCCAGCTCATTCATTGTTCACCTGCCACTTTATGCATTAAACAACTTGGTGTCAAACGCCCAATAATCTTTAAATTAAGAGTGCCAAATCGGTTAAGGATCCTAGACCCGAGCAATTTTCTACCACAAGCATTTTTGAATCCAGAAATCTTATTGCTCCATTGTATTTTTATCGTTTTAGCTCCGTCCGTTCCCTTTTTTTAATAAAAAATTGGCAAAAAGGATCATAAACCTTTCGTTGTTCCCAATGCATCTTCATACCCCACTAAACATGTCTCTCAAGAAGTATTTAATCTCCTCTGCCTTTGCGATTTTTCGAGTGGATTCCTGAACTTCTTTATTGCCCAACACATTCACCACAGAAGCTCGCCACAATTCGGTGCTTCCCATTTTGCAGAGGCTCTCCTGCACTTTTTTGTCCGCAATTAAGCTCCGGAAAAAATCTTGGAATGCATCATCTACTAATAGCTCA
>DUKC01000026.1:603-4678 GCA_013329495.1 Thermoplasmata archaeon | reverse complement strand
AATCCAACGGCGATTGCATTTAGATTTAGCTCAGCGTGCAGATCTGCTGAGGCGACGATGTTCTGAACCTGAATTTTGGGTTTATCTTTGACTTCAAAACCCGCTGCTTTTATCTTCTTGCAAACTTGATCTATGACTGACTCAACGTTTTCTAACGACTTTGCTCCTGTACAGACCACTTTGCCTGACCTGAAAAGGAGCGTAGCTGCCTTTGGCTCTTTTATTCTTAAAACAAGCCCTGGAAATTGCTTCGGCTCATATTCGGCATCCTGCACGGATATAGCAATGGCGTTTAGATTCAATTCGTCGCTGATTGTGGTTGACGCTACTATATTTTCTATTTTTATTTCTGCCATTTGACTCCCTATGGAGAAATATGCAAGAAGTATTTAAATAAATTTGGGTTTTTTCGCTGCTTTGCCTTGTGGCTCCAACGTGAAAAGAGATAGAAACAAACAAGTTGTTTAGTTTTAAAGTCAACAATGGGTAGCGATATTCTCTCACCACCAAAAAAGATTTGGTGGGTTTTCAACTTCCCCTTCACTGCCTTTACTTCGTCACAGTTTCTGCTTCTACGACCAGCCACGGCCTTCTCTCATAGGTGTTATGGAGATCTTATTTTCATGGGCGTAAATTCGGAGTCGCCCCTCTCCGTTTGGGGAATAATATGTAAGAAAGACACAAAAAACACAATACTATATTTATACAAAATATTTAAAACAGCCCAACTTATCTCTTATGTATAAACATGGTGAAACGTGAACATTGGGGGACTCGTTATGGATTTTTAATGGCTGCGATAGGGTCAGCCATTGGATTAGGTAATATTTGGAGATTTCCTTACATAACTTACAAGAGTGGGGGAGGCGCTTTCTTCATCCCATATCTGTTTGCACTGATAACCGCAGGAATACCCCTTTTAGTTCTTGAGATTGGGCTAGGTGCCAAAACCAGACGCTCTTCGCCTCTTGCTTTTGAAAAACTTACTGGGAAAAAAAGATATGGATGGGTAGGATGGTGGGCGACCATAGGAAGTCTTCTACTGGTTTCTTACTATTCAGTAATCATGGCATGGACACTCTCGTACCTAATAAAAGCCCCGACTCTGGCATGGGGAACTGATCCCAACACCTATTTTATGAAGGATTTTTTGGGATGGACTGGAAACCCATTAAATCTTGGGGGGATCAGACTAGAGATATTAATAGCTCTGGTAGTCGTATGGACTATTAATTGGTTAATAGTCGGAAAAGGAGTGAGAAAAGGGATAGAATGTGTCACAAAGATAATGATTCCCTTGTCATGGATAATAATAGCGATTCTGGTAATAAGATCGCTCACCTTTCCAGGAGCGATGGAGGGGGTAAACTGGTACTTGAATCCGGATTTCTCTAAGCTGAGAAATCCCAGAGTTTGGTTGGATGCATATGGCCAGGTGTTTTTTACTCTCTCTGTAGGCCAGGGGGCCATGATCATTTACGGCAGTTATCTTAAAGGAAAAAGCGACATAGTAAATAACTCTTTTATTATTGCCTTTGCGGATTCTATATTTGCCTTTTTGGCTGGATTCGCAGTGTTTGGAACCTTGGGATTTATGGCCAGTCAGATGGGTGTAGGAATTGACGAGGTTGTGGTATCAGGTGCTGAGCTGGCATTCGTGACTTATCCAAAAGCAATCTCAATGCTTGGAGCTGGAAGTGGAATAATCGGAGTGTTATTTTTCTTCCTTCTTTTGATGGCGGGCCTTTCTTCTTCAATATGCCTAACAGAGGTGTCTACAGGGGGACTTATGGGCAGCTTTAAAATGTCCAGAAAGAAAGCAGCCACAGTAGCATGCGGAGTAAGCTTGTTGGCGGGAATTATTTACACAACAGGAGGGGGATTCGGTTGGCTCAACCTAATGGACAACTACATAAACTACTTTAGCCTGGCCCTCGTAGGAGCGCTTGAGGCACTTTTGATAGGATGGGTGTTCAAAGCGAGACGGTTTAGAATATGGGTTAACTTTACTTCAGAAATTTGTGTTGGCAGATGGTGGGACTGGTGCATCAAGCTGGTTACACCGTTCATTTTGGTAACGACCTTGGTATGGACCTCAATGAGCATTTTGAAAGCAGGGTATCCCATCGAAGCTCCTTACCCAAGCCTGGCTCTCCTGTTGGGCTTTCTGATCATTTTGGCTGGCATGATAGCAGCATTTCTTTGTGTTAGACTGACAAAAGTTGATGTGACTCGAGAAAAATTTAAGGTGTAGAATGACTGTAGCAGCTTGGTTAATGCTCACAATAATCGTTTGCGTGCTTTTCGGTGGCATGGCTTACTGCCTTCGAATGGCAATGAAAAAGAAGCCTTGAAGGGCAATTTTTTTATCTAAGGAAGCCTTTGCTCCTTTATGATAGAGTGGGTCGTTGTGTTGGTCAATCCTAAATATGCTGGCAATGTGGGCTCTGTTGCACGATCGATGATGAATTTTGGATTTTCAAAACTCACTTTGATTAATCCACCTTCCATGGATTCTTCAGAATGTAGAAAATACGCATCACACGCTTCTGCCATCTTGGATAGTGCAAGGATAGTCGAATCATTTGAGGAAGCGATTGAAGATGTTGATTTTTTGGTAGGAACCTCCGCCAGAATATACGAAGGCGAGAAGGTTAACTGGAGAACACCGGCAGGGATAAGAGATTTCACCAAAAAGGTTTTTGGGATGAAAGGAAGAGTGGGCATCGTGTTTGGGCCTGAAGATTTTGGGTTATCAAACAAGGATCTGTCAAAATGCGACCTTTTGATTTCAATACCGACTTCTGAACAGTACCCTTCAATGAATCTTTCGCATGCTGTTCATCTGGTGCTATGGGAAATCTTTTATGAATCAGGGGATGCATCTTTCAAAGAGCTTCCCAAAATGAGTGGGCAGGAAAAAGAAAAGTTTTTTGAACTCCTCTCATCCATATTGGAACAGGCGGGATATCCCAAACACAAGAGAGAGATAACAAAAATAATGATGCGCAGGATAATGGGCAGGGCATTGGTATCAGAGATGGAGTACCACAGACTGATGGGTACGCTTCAAACAATAAAAAAAAGATTGGATTAAGCCTACTTTTTTTGGAGAGTGTGAGTTGGTGAGGGAAGCTTCGCACTGGCTCGTCTCAACGCCCCTTTTATAAATTTTATGTTTGCTGGAATTGTTGATATTGAGATTATTGTCTGATTTGACCTAACCCTCGCTGCAGTTCCAACGCTCTTTCCAAATGAACGACTCATTCCCTGAGATATTCTGTCTGCCCCTGCACCAGTCGCTTGTTTGTTTTCTCTCAGAACCATGTGCGGATAAACACGCATTTTTAAGAAATAGTTTTGCTTTCCACATTGCTTTTCCATGTACCTGTTCGCTGCAACTCTGGCAGCTTCCAAAGCGTTGTGCCTGATCTGACATGATTCATCGGCAACTAGAGATACTACTACTGGAAAATCCCTTGCCCTGTTTCCCATCTCAAACTGATTGATCTTTAAACCAGGAACTCCACCGATATATTCTTTCCTAGTGAATGCTCTTTGTTTGACTTCTCGGTACATAGAAGCTGGTTTCCTGCTCATTGGTATCACCTGAATTACTTCTTATTGGTTTATCATTTAAAAATCTTTGCTAGGATCTCATCTATAGCGACAATTGCCCACTTATTTTTTGATTTTTTGTTGTGTCGAAATACTTTGAAAGAACATCTCGAGAGGGGGAGGATAAGAAAGTTTCTCTGCTCAGCCTTCAAAGCACCGGACTCGCATGCTAGAAATAGGGATTAAATTTTTAGAATCTTTGCTGCCCATGAGGGCGTCATAAATCCTATATAAAGGAGAAGGAGGGAAAGGGCAATGAGCACCCTTCTCGGTCCAATCGGAGGGAACAGACCGAGTGGATCGCAGAGTTGTCCAAGGAGGGCATACATAAGAAAACTTGCAAATAGCAATACCGAGATTCTCCGGTCTGTTCCTTCTTTTGATTTAGTGAGATTGAACAGGAAGAGCCCAACAGGAATAAACATCATTGCAACGAGTACGTAGAGATAGTATGCAG
>DUKC01000026.1:0-552 GCA_013329495.1 Thermoplasmata archaeon | reverse complement strand
TTCCTGAACTTTGGCCTGATGGTGTAGATTGCAAAGAGGGAGCCTGTAAAGGGTGCGAATGCCTCAAACAAGAATATCGAAAGGGGGATTAGCATACCGGTCCTCTGAACCAGATTGATATCGGATGTTGGAAACCTGAGCAAGAAAACGAGGATGTAGAGAACAGTGATGCACAGAATAAAGGAAAAAAGAGTTCCAAAAACCCTGTCCTTTCTGAATGGCCAGATCCGGGTTAGAAACAATGCACCGATCGAAATGATAAGGAGGGTAGAAAGCTGTATTATCAGTAGCCCCAGTAGTTCTGACAGATCCATGTTTGTAAATACGTGATTGCCCTTAAATTCTTTGTGCTTGGATGGCACAATCTAATTTTCTAGTGATAGAAAAAAGTCTTTCGAAAGTTTTATATTCCTGAAAAGGATATATCTGGGCTAATGAAAAAACGGTAAGGATAAACTGTAATCTGTCAAATTTTTGGCAGAAAGACGAGCTGCTCTCAATCTTTGAAGGCTATGGAAATGAATTTGAGTACACTCCAGATGGAATATTTCG
>DUKC01000173.1 GCA_013329495.1 Thermoplasmata archaeon | reverse complement strand
ATACTCCAGAGCATTTGAAACCGAGGGGAAAGGTAACAATTAGGGATAAGTCAGTGGACCTGATAGCTCTGACTAAAGCTGGAGAGCTTGACTATGCGTTTGAATATAGAAGTGTTGCGGTGCAGCACGGACTGAGATTCGTAGAACTTCCCCCGCAGATAGACCTCGGTGAGGAAGGTTATGGAGAGGTGTATAAAAAAGTGAGGTTAAGAGATGCTGCAGGTAAGACAAGAGTAGGTAAACCAATCGTTTATGGAATTGCAGTACCAAGCAACGCGATAAACGAAAAATTAGGGGTTGAGTTCATAAAATTAGTGGTGAGTGAGGAGGGACTGGAGACATTTAGAAGACTTGGACAGATCCCTATTGCCCCGGCAGAGGCAGCGGGAAACACTCCTACAGAATTAAACCCCGGGATCAAAAAATGTTTGAGGGTGGCAACCGGCAGCCCATACGAACTAGGATTGATGGGAGTGCTGAGTAAACCTTTTGAAGAAAGAATGGGGTGCGTTGTGGAGGTCACGAAGGCATCGACCGGCCAAGGATTAGAGCTAGGTAAAAAAGGCAGAGTTGATCTCACCTTGGGACATTCCAGAGAGGCTCTTGATAGATACGTAGAGGAGGGATATGGCATAGACAGAAAAGAGGTTATGTACAACCATTTTGTAGTTGTGGGTCCAAAAAATGATCCCGCTGGAATAAGGGACATGACTAACCTTAAAGAGGCATATAGGAGGATTGCAGACACGAATTCACTGTTCCTTTCGAGAGGAGATGAGGGCGGAATGCACAAGAAAGAGAAGGCAGTGTGGGGAGAGATGGGGATGCGCCCTTCCAAGGAAGATTGGTATTTGTCGAGCAATGATTTCATGATGTCTTCTCTGAGAATGGCAAATGAATTGGGAGCGTATCACATGGCCGATTCAAGCACATGGGAAGTTATGAAGGAGGAGCTGGACGACTTAGAGCTCTTGGTTTTGGACGATCGAAACGTGTATGAGGTGACAGCGGTAAACCCAGAAAAGTGTCCAGATGTGAATTATGATCTTGCAAAGTCATTTATAGACCACATAACCTCACACGAAGGACAAATAATAATCGGAGATTTTGGAGTGGTGCATGGAAAGCCACTATATTATCCAAGTTACGCCCCACAGATGGAAGCGCAGAGGGTCTGCTGTTTTAATTTTATTGACTAGAGGGGGTTTAGAATGAAAAAAACTACGAGAGGCGGCAAACATGGGAAAATGCTGGTGCTTTTCGGTATAGCAAGCTTTTTGATTGTTTCTTTTGTTGTTATAATCCTGGGTGAACCAGTTTTTACCCAACTGGTTTTTGACCTTGAGGGTTTTATCGAAACATGCAAAGACCCAGAAGTTTTGAATTGCATAGGATTAACCATAGGCACATCTTTCATGGCTACAGGAATAGCATTTTTGGTGGGAACGCCGCTAGCATATATACTTGCTAGGAAAAAATTTTTTGGAAAAAGAGTGATAGAGAGCATCATAGATTTGCCTATTATGGTACCTCATATGATAGCGGGCATCGCTATATTCTCAGTTTTTTATAGGTATGGATTGATTGGGAAGCCTCTTTCCCCCATCGTCAAGTTCTTCGATGCTATTCCGGGCATAGTCGTTGCAATGTTATTCGTTTCTGTCCCTTTTTTCATAAATCCTGTGAGAGAAGGATTCCAATCGGTTGACCCGCGCCTAGAAAAAGTTGCGAGATCGCTGGGTGCTACCGAATGGAAAGCGTTCTATAAAATCACCTTTCCCATCGCATACAAACATATTTTGGCAGGGATCGGAATGAGCTGGGGAAGAGGAATCAGCGAATTTGCAGCCGTAATAATTCTAGCATACTATCCAATGGTTGCTTCTACACTAATATACGAAAGATTCCTAATTGGGGGATTAGAATACTCGCGGCCGGTCGCCGTTTTGTTAATGCTTATCTGTCTGGGAATATTCATCTCTTTTAGATCGGTGAGGAAATGATAAGGATAAAGGGACTATACAAGGACTGGAAGGAGTTCTCACTCAAAAACATAGATTTGGAGATAAAAGAGGGGGAGTATTTTGTAATTCTAGGTCCAACGGGAGCGGGTAAGACTTTGGCCCTAGAAATGATTGCCGGTTTTCATTCTCCAGATAAAGGGGAAATTTGGATTGGGGGCCAAAATCTGACTGATGCCCCTCCTGAGGACAGAAACATTGGATTTATCTACCAAGATTATTCGCTTTTCCCTCATCTGGATGTTAAGGAGAACGTAGAGTTTGGACTGAAACTAAAAAAGGTATCAAAGGACAAAATTGAGGAAAAGACTAGAGATATAATGGAGTTGCTGGGGATATCACATCTGTCGCATAGACAGCCTAGCACATTAAGTGGGGGTGAACAACAAAAGGTCGCAATAGCTAGAGCGATGGTGGTAAATCCTAGGGTCTTATTGCTTGATGAGCCGCTAAGCGCTTTAGACTCAAAAACTCAAGACAGGTTGAGAGACGAACTAAAACAGTTGAGCGAGAAACAGGGGCTAACCATGATCCACGTTACTCATGATCGGGTTGAAGCTATGGCACTTGGAGATAGAATAGGGGTTTTGATGGATGGAAAGCTCCGGCAGGTTGGAACTCCTCAACAAATATTTCACAGGCCACTAAATGAGGAGATAGCCAGTTTTGTTGGTATCGATAACATATACGAGGGAGAGTCAAGAATCGAGAATGGCATTGCAAGGATAAACTTAGGGGAGCTTGAGATAGAAGCGATCACAGGTAAAGAGGGAAAAGTAAAGCTTTGCGTTAGACCCGAGGAGATCACTATCTTGAGAAAAGGAAGCAGATCAAGCGCAAGAAACTTATTTGAAGGAAGAGTAGTGAGGGTATCTGAGAGGTATCCACTGATGAAATTGACCATTGATGCAGGTAAGGAGTTCCAGGCGGTGATAACAAAGAAGTCTTTTTTAGAGCTAAATCTGAAAGAAGGATCTCGGGTCTATGTTTCATTCAAAGCTTCCTCGGTTCACGTCTTGTGAAATAATACAGTGGAAAAGTTTTGATTCAACAGCTAAAGAGCAGGATTTTCTTGCCAAATTCTTTCTAATTTGCTCTTGAAAACTTTGCTTCGATAGATGAGTCGAGGAGAGATTACTGACTAAATTTTTAAACTTTTAGTCTAGGTCAAAGAGATATCCGCTGAAATACTTAAAACAGCTTTTTTCGATGTCAAAAGGTCGATTCTTTGCGTTATTCAATTCACTCCATCTTATTTAGAGATTTCAAGTACTGTTCTAATAGGTTTATCGTCTTCCTGACTTCCTTATTTGCTTCTTCATCTTTGGATAGATGGATATAAGCCTCCAGCTCTTTAATCGCCTCTTCTATCATGCCACATCGTTCGTATGCGGCTGCAAGACCCGTGTGATAGTCAAGATTGTTTGGGTCGAGCTCTACTGCTATTTTATATTCTTCAAGAGCCTCTTCGTATCTGGTGGAATGATAAAGTTCCTCACCCCGAGTGGCGTGTGCTTCTGCAGAGACTCTCTTTGATGCTTTATCAGGGACCCCATTAAGGAAAAGAAATGAAAAAACTACTAAAACCATCAAAACTCCAACAACTACAATTATTGTTTTTGTCTTTCTTTTCATTTTTTCACCCTATGATGTGTTTTAATTTATTGAGGGCTATCCTCAACATTTTCTAGGAGTACGTTCTTATTATCTGCAAGTGAGGATATATAGTCTTTTCTGGGACTTTGCTCTCGAATTTAGGGTTTTTTAAAGGCAGAATTTCTTTTTGATTGCTTCTTCGATAAATTCAATGGCACCCAATAGTATTTAAGATGCTTATGAATTTTAACTGAATTAAAATGACCATATTCAGGCAGAATTTCTTAACAAAAGAATGGGTAATAATGGCACCTGAAAGAAAAGCTAGGCCGCATGATTTTGAGTTTGAGAAAGAAAAGGTTGAAGCACCAAAGTACTCTCCCCGTTGCCCATTCTGCCCAGGTAA
>DUKC01000194.1 GCA_013329495.1 Thermoplasmata archaeon | reverse complement strand
AGCGAGCTTTCTGGAGGGCAATGCCAAAGAGTAGCTATAGCCCGAGCTTTGGCAAACAATCCTTCCATAATCCTCGCAGATGAGCCCACAGGAAATCTTGACCGAAAGACAGGAGACATGACCCTGAGACTAATCAAAGAGCTGAGTGAAAAGTTTGGAAAAACCGTGATAGTAGTCACCCACGACATAAAAATAGCTGAGTACACCAACAAGAAGTACCTCCTTGAGGATGGAAAGATAAGAGACTGAGAATGGTAAAAAATATTTTTTGGAGCATGACTTTCAAGATTCTAAAGAGGCACAAGACTCGAACTCTCCTAGCGGTACTTGGAATCATAATAGGTGTCGTTGCCATCTCCTCCATTGGTATATTTGGCACTGGCCTTCAGCTCTCCACTGAGCGCCAGTTTGAAGACATGGCAAATGAGATTCATGTGACTCCGAACAGAAAAAAAGGCTACGAGTTTCTGACAAGGGAGCAAAATAAAAACATAGAGAGGATCGTGAGCCCAGCAGAAGTTATTCCCATTTATCAAGAACCGGATGGTAAAGGCCAAATTAGAGAAGAGAGAGTGCGATTTACTGTTTACGGTTTAAAGCCAGAGACGGTAGCAATCCTCTTTGAGGTGCAAACCGGTCGCACTTTGAGGGGAAATAAACCTCAATGCCTGGTTGGGTATGATTTCGCTGACGATCATGAGCTCAGGGTTGGTTCCAGTGTCTATATTGAGGGAAAACCCATAAGCGTGAAAGGCGTCTTGAAAAAGGTTCAGGGGGCTGCGGTCATATATCCCAACAATGCACTCATCCTAGCCGAACGAACTTATGAGGACGTATATTCTCCAGAGGGTTATGACTGGGCTGTTATAAAAGCAGATAAACTGGAAAGAGTTGGCCCATTGGAAGAACTTCTCAGAGCCAATTTAAATAAGCATAAAGATACTGTGAGCATTCGAACCATGAGCGATATAATTGCTACAATAACTGAAGTTGTGGGAACCATTGCAATCACTCTCGCAGCGATAGGAGCCATCTCTCTTTTGGTTGCTGGGATAGGGATAGCAAACGTCATGCTCATGAGCGTGATGGAAGAGACTAGGAACATAGGAATCATGAGGGCAATAGGAGCCTATCCAGGAGAAATAAAAAATATCTTCTTGTACGAGAGCCTGCTGCTTGGCTGCGCATCCAGTTTGGTCGGGACCCTTCTCAGCATAGCTAGTGGATATCTGTTAAACATCGTTTTATTGCCGACTTTTATAGGGGCAGATTCCTCGAGTGTCGGCTTTGTTTCTCCGCTTGAAATTCTGTCGGCACCCGGCAGCCTGGTGTACATGGGACTAGGCTTCGCTTTTGGAATTTTTGTAACTATGATATGCTCTCTTTATCCAGCTCTGAAAGCCTCAAAGGTAGACCCGATAATTGCCTTGAGAGCTGAGTAGTGTTTTATGGAAGGTACAGGCATCCTGCCAGGCACCCTCCACACATTGAAAAGAGCATGTTAAACGGCAAACAGCACAGAAAGCATGGCAACTCCTGTAGGGTTGGTGTCCCAGAAATTGAAGGCAGCACCGAGTTAATTATGTCCCACAATCTAAGATAACCCAGGGCAGGGCACAGCTCCTCGCAAACTCCCACAAAATCGTCGTATCCATACTGATAGTTTTCTACGAAGGTTGCCCAAAAACCCTCAACTGGAGATGGAAGGCAGAAGCAGAGGCAGTGCGGTATGCTTTTTGCAAGGAACCAAACGATTTTTCCTGCAGGATAGATCAAGCAAGGAGATATCAAAAAACAACACATACATGTGATCATTGGCAGAACCTCCGATTGATAAGCACCCTTGTTTTAATTATCGTAAAGGTCAGGAAATTATAAAATGTGCGTAAGCTACTCTCGGGGCGTCTATCCATCGGAGAAGTATTACCTCTTGCCTTTTAAAAAGGTTTCTTTTTTCGGTCAACTCCAAACTAAGATGCAGAGGGAATGCTCTGACTCAAAAGTTGGATCGTTCTCAAACAACCCTACGAAATTTCCAAAGGTGCCACAGCTCCTGTTGCTTTAGTTGCTTTAACTTCTATATGGTCAAAATAGCATAACACCAAAAACTCAGGAGGAGAAGTAGAGAATCGGAGGAATAACTATTTCAAAAGATGTGCTGCAAGGCTTAGACCTTGATAAAAGCTATAAATGTTAAGTGAGAGCTTGGTAGAGAGAAAATCAAGCGATTCCTCCGCAAGCCCAAACACTACCGCTTCTCTAAGATTTTATCTCTCATGAAGAGATTTCAAAATTTTTTGCCAAATAGACCAATCACCAGTGTTAAATATACAAAAATCTTTTCTTATACAAAACCAAAAAATGAGAAATGAAATTTTCGCAATGGGAATCGTAGGCCTATTGATGGTTACAATTTTTTCCGGATGCATCACCCTCAAAAAAGAAGACGCTTCTGAGGCTGCTAAAGAAAGAAAACAGCCGACTCAGTTTGTAAATCCGTTTATTGGAACGAGCCACTTTAGGGGCGGGCACACTTCTCCAGGAGCAGGTGTCCCATTTGGAATGACTCAATGGACACCCGAAACTCAGGAATATGGTCCTTATGATGGATTTCCGCCAGTTCCATACTACTACCTCAACTCCACAATCAGTGGTTTCAGAGGCAGTCACTATCCTAGCGGTGCCTGGATGGGCGAATACGGAAGCATCACCATAATGCCAACAACCGGTGATCTTAAAACATCCTCAAAGGAAAGATCCTCAGCTTTTAGCCATAAGAATGAAAGGGCATGGCCAGGTTATTATTCAGTTTTCCTGGACGACTACAAGATGGGGGTGGAGCTTACAGCTACCATGCATGCGGGTTTCCTCAGGTTCACTCCCTTGGGAAACGGTAACCTCAATGTCATAATAGATACACGCGAGAAGGGGGGATACGTAGAGATAATTCCAGACCGGATGGAAATAATAGGTTATTCCAGAGAGAATGGCCGCAGCATCACTCCAGGGAATTTTGCAGGATACTTCGTTGCTAAGTTTGACAAACCGTTTTCTTCTTACGGCACATGGAGCGACGAAGAGATTCACATGGAATCTGATAAAGAAAAGGGAGGTCATGCGGGAGCGTTTGTAAGATTTGTTGGTAAACCCGGCGAAATGATTCAGATGAAAGTGGGAACGTCATTCATCGGCGTGGAGCAGGCGCGCAGGAATCTGGATAAAGAGATACCTGACTGGGATTTTAACGCCACAAAGGGCGGAGCGAAGGATCTGTGGAACGAGGAGCTTAACAAGATCCGAATTAGTGGAGGAACAAAAGAGCAGAAGACGATCTTTTACACTGCTCTCTACCACTGTTTGCTTCTGCCAAGAGTTTTCTCAGAAGATGGTCATCACTACAGTCCTTTCGATGGCAAGGTGCATGAGGGTGTCTATTATGAAGACTTTTCCCTATGGGATACCTATCGAGCTGAGCATCCCCTTCTGGTCCTCATAGAACCAGAAAGGAGCGAGGACATGATCAAGGCTCTAATTCAAATGTATGAAGAATTTGGGTGGATACCAAAGTGGCCAAATCCTGGTTACTCCAACGTGATGATAGGGACGCATGCCGATTCTGTCATCGCGGATGCTTGGGTAAAAGGAATAAGAGGCTTTGATGTTGAGAAGGCGTACGCGGCAATGTATAAAAATGCCATGGTTGCACCATCAGGGGATCAGGCTCCGGGATATTGCGACACCTTGCTTCCTCCAGGGGAGTATGAAGCCCGAGGGGGTTTGTCCTATTACAAAAAGCTCGGCTACGTCCCGGTAGATAGAGTTAAGGAAGCAACATCCAGAACCTTAGAGTTTGCTTATACTGATTATTGCCTGGCCCAAGTGGCAAAGGCTTTGGGCAAGAATGAAGATCACAAACTTTTTGCCAGGAGAGCTATGCATTACAAAAATGTTTTTGATTCGCATGCAGGATTTGTCAGAGGCAAAAATTCTAATGGTGCCTGGGTCAAACCGTTTGAACCCACAGAATGGTATGACTACATAACCGAGGGTACTCCCTGGCATTATACATGGTATGTTCCGCAGGATGTGCAGGGTTTAATAGACCTTATGGGGGGAAGAGAAGTTTTTGTTCAAAAGCTGGACACTTTCTTTGAGAAAGGAAGCAAGGAGGGCGCACCAAACTTTGGAAAGAATGCCTATTATTGGCATGGCAACGAGCCGAGTCAACACATAGCCTATTTGTATGACTATGCGGGAGAGCCTTGGAAGACTCAGAGGTGGGTAACGGAAATAATGGAAAGGTCATACGGGACGGGTCCGGATGGGCTGTGCGGAAACGATGATGCTGGGCAGACTTCAGCATGGTATGTGTTCAGTGCAATGGGCTTCTATCCGGTTTGTCCGGGAATGCCCTCTTACGAAATCGGGAGTCCAATATTCGACGAAGTAATTATCCGGCTAGATGAGAGATACTACAAAGGAGGGGAGTTTGTCATTAAAGCAAACAATGTGTCCAAGGAAAACAGGTACGTTCAATCAGTAACTCTAAATGAGGAACCACTGGACAAACCATGGATCACACACGAAGACATAGTAAACGGGGGAGTTTTGGTGTTCGAGATGGGATCAAAGCCAAATAAGGAATGGGGAAGTGAATCCGAAGCAGCCCCTCCATCCTTAACAAAATTGAGACAACCGCAAAATAATCACTAGGAGTCTTTTCTAGAATCAAAAAAACCAGTTTACCAATTCTTCTTCGGTTTTTTGCCTCCGCGTTTTTTTGTTACTTCCTTCGCTGTAAATACCCCGCCAACAACATCTCCTTTAGCGTCCTTTAAACCCTGCTCCGAGGCCGACAGAATGATTTTCTTTCCTTTCTTAGTTCTCCACGGAATCTCTAAACCAGAGACCATCTCCCCCTTTTTGACTCTACTCCACATTTGTTTATTCAGTTTTATGCTCTCTGGCAGGTTTTTATAGACTGGCTGTTCAACAGTTTTCTTATCTAGAACTTCTTCTACCCCAAAACCTGTGGTTCTTTCGAATGCAGGATTCACCCGGATCCACCTTTCGTCCTTATCGATTACTATCAAAATCTCGGGTATGCACGACATAATCAATTCTGCCTCTTCCACAGCTTCATCCAGCTCGGATATCTTTTTGCCATACTCCGATAGCATCTTACTATAGCTTGAAACAGTGGTGTTAAGTCCCTGGATTGTGCTTTGCAGGTTCTTCACCATCTCGTTCACGTCCTTGCCAACCGTTCTAACTTCTCTGATTGGAGATTTTGTGTACGCTCTGACTGTTAGGTCCCCCGCGGTTATTTTGGAGCTAATCTCAGAGAGAGCAGTGAAAGGTTTGGTAATTCCACGAGCAAAGAGGTTAGACTCCTGCAGTAGCCGCTCCAACGACAGCCGTAATAATGACTTTTTTTATCAGCTCTAGAGGCTGGGTGAATTCATCCATGGTCGCAGAAACAGAGAAATGAAGTTTGAACGGCTCGAAGTAATCTAAAACTCTAACCTTTAGGTAATATTTTTCATCCTCGGGATTTCTCCACTTATATTCATGCCACTCCCTGCTCCTAGCATTCATAGTGGTTCTTGCAGTCGCTCTAACTTCCGGATCCTTGATTTCTTTAACGTGCTGACCCTCCCTGAAAGGATGGAAAACGTAAATCCCCTGGTCATTGATCGCGCACACATAACCCGTTTTTCCTTTTCCCAAGCCTTGGGATATATTTCTATTTCCACCTGGTTGAACGGGACCTGCCAGTAAGGTGGCAATCTCGCTTAAGGCTTCTTATTCAGTAAGTTCTCCCTTTACAACCTTTTTATTATAGAAATCGCACGCCCTCAAACAAAAGTCCATCCTTTCTTCCAGATCTTGCCTGCAAACCTCATAGACGCCGCTGTAACTTTTGGAGTAGGCATAGGATCCAACAAATGCGACAGGTATTAAGGCAAAAAGCATGAGCACCAGGAGCAATAACGATTTCAATTTCATTTTAATCTACTTTTTAAATGAGAAAGGGATATTAAAATTAAACTGTATCCTCTAGCATCCTGAAAAATTATGATCAGATTGATGCAACCATCTCATGTAAACAGGATTACCCCTTCTCTTTATTCCCGGCATTGATTGATCTCTTTTGGCAACCTCGCACAGCACAGCATATCTGGTTTGCATCTACGGCGCTCACCCAAATTTGCGCTCGGCAAACTCCAGATATGCTGGGAACGTTATATGCAATCATCAAATTACAATATCAATGCGAGAAGTCGGGCAGATTCATAGTAGCTAGGATGCCAGTGCTAAGGAATGCGGGTAACAGTTGGAGGATAAAACGCTGGCTATGCGAAGGAATCCTGCTCTGGCGAAATT
>DUKC01000183.1:2343-3844 GCA_013329495.1 Thermoplasmata archaeon | reverse complement strand
ATGCTTACCACTCTACCTATAATTTTTCCTTTATGCTTTATCCATTGCTCTTCAAACTGTCCAACTCTCTTGGTTCCATCCTTTGCGAGAAACAGAGCTTCGCCTCTCACGATTTCTCCTCTGGAAAGCTTTTCCACTCTTAACCTGGCCCTCTCTTCAAAACCTTTGATTCTCTCTGGGAGTATAAAAGGTTGCTTCTTCGTTTGCTTTCCGAGCATTTCTTCTGATTTCCATCCACATATCTTTTCCCATCTGGAATTTACCCTAGTCCACTTTCCTTCTTCATCCAAAACACCCAGCATACTTGGATGACTGTCTATTAAATCTTCTAAAAAAGCATTACTCTCTTCCAGCTCTTTTTCTTTCTTTAGCAATTCTTCAGTGCTTTTTTGAACAACTGAGGTCATTGAATTGATGTCTTCACCTATTTTGCGATATTCAACTCCAATCTTCGATAAGTCCACCTTTGCGAATAGATCTCCCTGTTCCGCTGAAGATAAAACCTCGCCAAAGGAAGAAATCGCAGATTTTAGACTTGCTTCTTTGTTCTTTAATTCGGTTATGTCAGTTGCCGTTACCAGAACATCCATAACATTCCCTTTTTCGTCTTTAATAGGAGAGAAACTTAGAACTGCTGGAAAAGTTGTTCCGTCTCCCCTCAAAGAGGTGACTTCGACAGATGCGAAACCCTTATGAAAGGGGAAGAGGGAAAGTTCCTTGCCCTTGCATCGTTTCAGCATTTCCCTGATCTTTTTGAGATCTCCAGATGCATACAACTCTTCCAACCTTCTGCCAACAGTCTCATTTCTGGGTCGACGGAAATATTGCTCTGCCGCAGGATTAATATTAAGATTCACGCCGTTCGCATCAACCAGAAAGATTGGGTTAAGAAGCGCCATAAAGAAATTTTTGAAGTACTTCTCTGCCGCTGTCAACTCCTGCTCACGCTTTCGCAATTCGCTTGCTTGAAATCTCATATCTTCTATGATATTACTTAACACTTTTTCAACGGAGATATCTTTCTTTACAGTTTTCAAAGCTCCGACGAGTTCAGCCAAATCCTCTTCAATTTCTTCGCTGGAAATCTTTCTTTCCATAGATTATCCTCCTTTAGTATACCTTATCCTATCTATTTTAGTAGTTAATGCATTACCAAATTAAAAACATTGCCCTTTCCCTAGGGCAAACTTTTAATTAAATGAGACAATTAGTATAACTCTAGAAGAGATGCTGATAACATGGCCACCATCATGGAATCGATACTGAAGGTCGAACAACGCACAAAAGAGATCAAAATATCTCCCGAAGAGCTAGCGAAATTGATTGATCACACCAAACTGAGCCCTTATAAATCGACGAAGTCCATGAAAGGGCTATGTAACGAAGCCAAGGCTTATCATTTCTGTTCTGTATGCGTAAATCCGTATTGGACGAGTTTTTGTGCGGAGGAACTCAAGGGCACTGACGTGAAGATTGCCACGGTTGTAGGATTCCCCTTTGG
>DUKC01000183.1:0-2272 GCA_013329495.1 Thermoplasmata archaeon | reverse complement strand
GGCGAATGAGATTGACATGGTAATGAACGTGGCTGCGTTCAAGGACAGGAATTTTGATTTTGTCGTTGAGGACATAAAGGCGGTGGTTGAAGCAACTGGAGGAAATCCACTCAAGGTCATAATTGAGACGGGCTACCTGACCTATGAGGAGATATCCCAAGCAAGCAAACTGGTCAAAGAAGCGGGTGCCGATTTCGTCAAAAACTCGACCGGGTACGGACCGTTTGGAGCTACCATCCCACACGTTTTCTTGATGAGAGAGGCTGTTGGACCAAATTTCGGTGTGAAGGCTGCTGGAGGCATCGATGAATTTAGAGATGCCCTCAGAATGATAGCTGCTGGGGCAAATCGAATCGGAGCGAGTTCTGGGGTTAGGATAATAGATAGCTATCGTTGGGCAAAACACAGCGACTGGTTGATCGAAGAAATCCCCTGCCGGCTCTGTCCAAGCAGAAAAGCAACGTTCAAATCAATGCCCAAGAAGATATTCCAGTATTACAAGCTAAAGTGCGTAGATTGCCCGTACAGGAGGTTCAACAGGTTTTATGAGTAGCATTCTAAGAATTAATTTATCTACTGGAAGAATCTCCGAAGAGGAAATAAGTCAAGACATCAGACAAAAATTCGTGGGAGGAAGAGGTCTGGGTGTCAAGATCGTGTTCGAGGAGGTCGATCCACTGACCAGCCCCCTCTCTGCGGACAACAAAATAGTTTTGGCGGTTGGCCCTATGACTGGAGCGGCGGCTCCAACGGCAGGAAGATACGAAGTTGTCTCTAAGTCTCCGCTGACCGGTACAATCTCCGACGGCAATTCGGGCGGATACTTTGGTCCCATGTTGAAAGCCCTTGGGTATGAAGCTGTGGTTTTGGAAGGTAAAAGCAAAGACCCGATCTACATTTGGGCTCACAGGGGAGATGTTGAAATAAGAGATGCTTCGTTTGTCTGGGGCAAAAACATCAACGAAACAACAGAAAAATTATTGGGCAACACAGAAAAAAAAGCAAAAGTCGCCTGCATAGGACCCGCTGGAGAACGCAGGGTCAGATTGGCCTGCATAATGAATGACAACCACAGGGCAGTCGGAAGGGGTGGACTTGGTGCGGTGTGGGGATCAAAGAACCTAAAAGCTGTGGTCGTGCTTGGAAGTGAAAACACTTCTATAGCGGATGAAGACAGGTTCATGCGAGCCGTGAAAAGCTGCAGGATGACTCTCGACAAGAATCCCTACACCAAAGATTCGCTGAAGATTTTGGGAACGCCGGTTCTGGTTTCTGTGATGGCAAACGTGGGAATACTGGCAGCAAGAAATTTCCAAGAAGGACACTTTGAGGAGGTTGATGGGATACGCGGAGAAAAATACCTCGAAAGAATATTCGTGAAGCCTTACACGTGCTTTGGATGTCCAATAAGTTGTGGGAGACTGACAAGAGTTGACGGTGAGCTCGGAGGCGGTCCGGAATACGAAACCTTATGGGCATTTGGTCCGGAATGTGGAGTGAGTGACTTGGAAGGGATCGTGAAAGCGAACAATTTGTGCAACAGTCTGGGACTCGACACGATCTCAACGGGAAGTTCGATCGGGTGTGCGATGGAGCTGTCTGAAAGAGGATACTTGGACGAAAAGATCGAATTCGGTGACTCGGAAAAAATGATAGAGCTTGTGAGAAAAATCGGTATGAACGAAGGAATTGGAAGGGAGATTGGAGAAGGATCGAAACGTCTGGCAGAGCGTTACGAACATCCGGAGATTGCAATGCAGGTAAAGGGACTGGAACTGCCGGGCTATGACCCGAGGGGAGTCCAGGGCCAGGCATTGGCGTATGCAACCTCAAACAGAGGAGGCTGTCACATGCGCGCGTACCTGATTGGACCCGAGATTCTGAAGGTTCCTGCCGGGGTGGACAGGTTTAAAACTGAAGGAAAGCCAGGGATAGTAAGGCTTCTCCAGGATACCGCTGCTGCGGTTGATTGCCTGATTCTCTGCAGGTTCACATCTCTGGCCTTGAACATAGAGCAGTATGCCGAGCTTCTGACGGCAACGACAGGAGTGGAATATTCTCCTGAGGAATTCAAGAAAGTGGGAGAGAGAGTGTGGAATCTTGAGCGTCTGTACAATAACAGAGCTGGATTTAAGAGGGAAGACGACCTGCTTCCAAGGAGGTTTTTGGAAGTACCGCTGGAGACCGGTAATTCTAGAGGTAGAGTGGTAAAACTGGAGAAAATGCTCGAAGAATATTATGAGGAGAGAGGCTGGACAGAAAAAGGAGAACC
>DUKC01000069.1 GCA_013329495.1 Thermoplasmata archaeon | reverse complement strand
TGGATTTTTAGAAAGTGCCGATAGGAAAATAATTTTAAAAGGAAAAGATATATTAGATGCCATAGATTATGCAGAAGTCGCTCACGTTCTTTTTGCGGCAGACAAATTGGGATTATTTAAGAAATTAAAAGAGAAAAAAACTTTTGAGGAGTTGCACAAAGAACTTAAGGTTGAAAAAGCTGCATTTAAAATTTTTTTAAACGGCTTGATAGCAATGAATATAATTAAAAAAATTGGCGAGTACTATGAAAATGGAGAAGCAATAAAAGAATTAATAGAAACAAATTATATTTGGACAATTAAGTTCAATTCTTATTTTAGAGATCCTCTCATTAATCTTTATAATGTAGTAAAGAAAGGACAAAAAGAAGCTAAAGAAATAAAAGAAGATAAAGAAGGGTACATGGCCTATGCACAAACAATGTCTTCATGGGATGAGATAACTCCAAAAATATTGCAATATGTAGATCTAAAAAATGCAAAGTATATGCTAGACTTAGGAGGAGGAATAGGACATTTTTCGATAGCATTTATTGAAAAATATCCCAATCTAAAATCAAAAATAATTGACACAGGGGAGATTGTTGAATTAGGCAGGAAAGATATAGAGAGATATAAAGATAAAATTCTGCTAGAAGAAAAAGACTTTTTGAAAGATGAAATAGGTTCAAATTATGATTTTGTTTGGGCATCAGATATATTACATTATCTTAACTATGAAGAAATTCAACACTTAATGAGTAAAATCTATTTATCGTTAAATCCAAATGGTTCAGTTGCTATACATAATTTTATACTGGATAATGACACGAATCCACCTGCAGCTGCGGTTTTTGCTCTAACAATACCTCTGCTTATTACAAAAAAAGGTTTTGTTCCCAAAAAGAAAGATTTAGTTTATATACTCAAAAGCGCGGGATTCAAAGATATAGAAGCAAAAAATATTACCCCCGGTACTAAATTAATAATAGGAAAGAAATAGGAAAATTATGGCAAATGGCGTCTCCTTTCTCTACATAGTTAAAAGTGATTTAAATAATTTTAAAGTCTATGCGCACAGGGAGTTAAGCAGGTGGAGTGGATTGAATGTTAAATAATACATCTCATCTTACTTGTTTACAGATTTTACCCACTCATCTGCAAGCATGCCATAATCACATAATCAACAAACCGATTATCAAGCTTTCCTGCCTGTCGAAGTATTCCTTCTTGTGTAAAGCCTAACCTCTCGGGAACTGCACGCGCCTTTTTATTTTCTGTAGCGGTCCATATCTCAACACGATTCAACCTGAGATCACTAAATGTATACTCTATCAAAGCTCGACAGGTTTTGGTCGCTATGCCTTGATCTTGGAATGAAACGCCAAGAAAACAGTGAATATTTGCCATTTGATTTAACCAATTATATTACATATTTAGTGCCACCCGCTATTTTGCCTTTATACCAAATACCTGCTTCAAAACCATTGCCATCGGCAAACTGTTGAAGAGCTTTTTTAATGTAATTTTTTGTATCTTCAACAGAGTTATTTCTACCAACTACCTAGGGAATCCATTCTCGTATATGTTCCCGATTCTCTTCGATCAGAGTAAAAAATTCTTCTGCATGCCTTTCTTCGAGCAATCGAAGTTCTATATCATTATCGACTCTAAAGCTAAACATGGTTTTTCTTATGAATTTTTAAGGTAAAAAGTTTTTGCAGCCTTTTTGCTTTAATTATATACCTGAAACTGCTATTGAAAACGCAACCAAATTTTCAGGAGCTAATCAGCTTTCCATCAAAGATTGGCACTCCATTAAACTTATTGAGCTCGGAACAGAATTCTATATCTTCCGATTGCCCCGTCTCTTTGAGCCTTCTTCCAGATTTTGTCTCGCTTAAAACTTTTGAAAGCGAGTCAACTGAGCTTTCAAATGCCAGGCAGGAAGCTATTGCTTCATCGCTTCTCTCAAAACTGCCCTCTGAAATTTGAGAAACAATTGCACCTGCTCCGAGGAAGTCTTCCAGAGCGAACTCCCTTGCCTGGTACCCACAGCAAATTATCGAAATGTTCCTTCTCTCTTTGAGAGCGAGCCTGCTGGCAAAGCTTGCGACAGAACGAGCGTTCAGAATACAGCCAACAATCGCTCTAATTTTGCTTGGCTCGTTAGCTCCACCCAGTGAATTGAGTACTTGAGAACCTGCACTCGTGCGAAGCAGCACGTTCCTGCCTTTCAAATCACTTCGCAAAAGCAATTCGGTGGGAGAGTTTCCTAGATCGAATCCCTTCACCTTCACGCTCTCCACCTCACCCATCAACAAGGGGTCCCCATAACTGTTAGCAAACTTTTCTGATTCTCTGAGCTCAAAAGCCACCTCGACTGAAGATACGGGGTATATCGCATTAACCTTCTGTTCCAGAGCTGTTGTTACTGCAGAGCTGCATCTTAGAGTGTCTACCACTACAGCCAAATCCTTGGCCTTTCCCGCATCTGATGCACCCTTGGCAAACCACCTGATTTTGATCAACAAATTTATCTACCTATTTGCTTGCTTATGCCTTCTAAAGAAAGCTACTCTAATTTAAAATTTGTTAGTTCTTAAATCCTTCTCCTTGCCTCTTTTTTGCATAGGATACAAAGGTTAGGAGGGGAAAACGTATAAATGCAGTTAATATTTTTAAAAAAGAGTCGAACATGGTAGATTTAAAAAAGGAGATAAAATAGATGAGGAATAAAAAAATAGGACCAATGAGTCTCACGGCAATATTAATGATTTTAGTATGTTTTGGAGTACTCGGCCCGTTTTCGGCAAAGTGCCTCGAAGATGGGGAAACTGCTTGTTCCGTAGGGAATCTAGGTCAGCCTTTCAGGTATCCCAATCTTCCGCAAAGAGAGTTTACTCCTGATTACGTTTTTACCGGTAAACCGAACATAATAGTTGAGCCAACAGGAAGAGTAACCATAGAATTCAAAACGGTCGTCCCTACCTCGAACGCGAAAGTATATTACGGGCTTTACGTCCCACAGCAGGAGATAAAAGTGCCACAATACAGGAAATACGCGAGGGAGAAGTCTGGAGGAGAGAGTGGTTTTCACATCATTAGTTTTGAATTAAAAGATTTTAAGAAGGACAAGTATGACCTATGCAACTTCAAAGAAAAAGGGGGGGCGATCTGCTACAGAATCGAGGTATCCGCCCCAACCATGGAGGACCAGATCGCCTTTTGTAACGGGCGATTCCGTGTTGATGGGAATTATAAACTCCTTCCTTGCATCATTGAGGGGCCTTTTGTGGACCAGGTGACCGCGGACAGTGCGGTAATATCGTGGGAAACGGAGGTGTCGACAAAGGGCTGGGTAGAAGTTGATGGCAAGAAATATTCAGACCGCAAGATATTCCAACCACAGTCAATTCATCATGAGATAACTGTTAGAGGTCTTTCTCCGGACAAAGAGTATGGATATGAAGTATTTACTGGGGGCATAAAAGACTTCAAGAGCTACCATTTCAAGACCGCTCCCACCCCAGAAAATTCGAACTTTATGTTCGTTTACATGTCAGACTCTCGAGAAGGTGTTGGAGGCGGGGAAAGAGCCTTCTGCGGGGTCAACTACTATAAGCTCAGTGGCTTCATGCGGGACGCATACAACAAGGGCACAGACTTCATCCTTTTTGGTGGAGATCTGGTTAATGGGTACACTACCAATGAGGTCGATTTCAGGATGCAGCTTAAGGTTTGGAAGCAGGCTGCTGAACAGATTGGATGTTACATTCCAATTTATGAAGGAATGGGAAATCACGAGGCTCTGATGGACCTGTACAGCAAACCAGGTATGCCAAAAAAAGTGGATATCTGTGAAACCCCGGGAGTGGCTGGATTTGACAAGAAAGCTAAGAGTGCTGAGGCTGTGTTTGCAGAGGAGTTTGTTAATCCAACTGGTAGTTGTCCAGAGCGTGAGACCCGAAAAGCTCCAAGCTACAGCGAAAATGTTTACTACTTCGACTGGGGGAACACGAGGATTGTTTCTTTCAACACGAATTACTGGTGGTGCACCTATCCCGAAGATTTCGGAGGAAACCTTGAAGGCTATGTGATGGACAACCAGCTCGTGTGGATCGAAAAGGTGTTGGATGACGCAAAAAAAGATTCTTCGATCGAGCATGTGTTCATGTTCGGCCACGAGCCAGCTTTCCCAAATGGGGGACACCTAAAAGATGCTCAGTGGTATGAAGGGGGAGCACCAGGCAAAGGGAGAAATCACGACTTTGAAGGAAAATCCCTCGATCGGTCTTATCTGGTTCAGCGCAGAGACAGGCTGTGGGAGGCAATCAGCCAGAATGGCAAGGTGGTGGCAGTATTCTTTGGTGACTCGCATAATTACCATAGAACTCTTATAAATAGCAAAACCCCTGTTCATCTAAATGGATCCCCAAATCAGAATTTTATCAACCCAGTATGGCAGATAATCTCTGGTGGAGCGGGTGCGCCTTTTTATGCCCAAGAGAATGCACCTTGGAGTGGATTTGTAGAGTACTTTTATCCAAGCAAAAACTATTGCATGATTCACGTAAATGGAGACACGGTCAAACTCAGAGCAATAAGCGACTCAGGTGAGATCATAGATGAATGCGTGCTTAAACAAAAAACAAATCCGGAGCAAGTTCACCTCAGCTGGTCTACAAACGATGTTTACCATAGCATGACAGCAATGTGGTTCACTGAGTTTCCAGCCGCTAGCTCGGTTCTATATGACCTTGTTCCTAAAAAGGCCCCCGGAGACTACGCATTTAGCTGTAGGGGCAGCCCTCACCAGATTAGTAGCTTCGATGGTTGGTACCACGAGACCGAACTAACTGGACTTGAACCTGGCAAGACTTACTATTTCAGGGTGGGTGGCCCTGGGGGTTACTCTCGTGAGTGGAACTTCCGCACAATCGGTCTCGATCAACAAGTGGGGTTTGTTGTGGGTGGGGATTCGAGGAGGCCTCACCACGATGAATTAAAATCCAAGACACCGGGTGGCCCCAAATGGCCCGGTGCCCGAGACCGGGTTACTTCCTGCGTAGCTAGGGAAGATCCTGACTTTGTTGTATTCATCGGCGACATGGTGCTGGAAGGAAATGATCAGGAGCACTGGAATAACTGGTTCGAATCTATCCAGGACCGATTGGTCACCTCGGATGGCAGGATGATTCCTCTGGTAGCGGTAATAGGCAACCATGAGATGGGAGCTTATCCGGATGTTGATAGCTCCTACGAGTGGTTTAGGGGTGTGTTTGCCAATCCGGGGAATGAACTGTGTTACTCGCTCGACTTTCCAAATCTCCACCTAACCGCGCTCTCTGCTACTGGCGGATGCGTGGGTACCTGGTGGCAATACGCAGTGCCTGAAGCAAAGGCCCAAACAGATTGGCTCGAGAAAGACCTGGCAGAAAGCGATGCGAAATGGAAAGTGGTAACCTGGCATGTTCCTTACTATTCGGGCTTCCTTACAGGGACCGGCTACCCGAGCGATGTGTTCCTGAAGTCCTGGGCTCTGATTGTGGAGAAACCGGAATATGGAGTTGACCTGGTCGTAAACGGCCACGTTCACAACTACATGCGTTCCTGGTCTCTGCGAACCACCGGGATTGAAGAGGTTCCAGCAGATGAAAAATGCACTGATGTTGGCTACGAGGCCCACTACAAGCTAGTGGACAATAGCTCGGAAGGAGTTACATACATTGTCCAGGGATGCTGGGGAGCTCCAATCGAGCCCTACGTGAAAGGGGGAGATTGCGACCTCAGGGAATTCGTAGCATCTGCGGCTGCAAGGCCAAGCTACACTCTGGTTGAGCTAGCCGATGACGGGGTTCACGTGCTCACCAAAGATGTCTGGGGGGAGGTAGTTGATGATTTCAGGCTGCCCTACCTGATAACCTAGTTTATCACCCCCGAATACTTGTACGGAGCGTAAAATGAAATACCCAGATGTTATACCTAAATGTCCGACTTTCGGGGTGTTCTCGGACATTTTTGGGTTATTAGGGGAATTTCTAGCTTAAAACTTTTGGCAGGACTTTTTCTTTAGTTTTGAATAAAAAAATTCTTTTTCTAGTCTTTTAGAATCGGCTCTGATAAACCGCATCATGATGCTTGTGCCCCATTATTTTTATTCTGTTGCCTTCTACCTTGTAAACCAAAACAAAAGAACCGATATGAACTCTCCTTGACTCTTGTAGAGGCTTTCTAAGCGGTTTAAACTGGTACGGATTTTCTAATATTTGCTCTATCTTTCTTTGGATCCTTTTCTATTGCTCTTTGTCCTTTCTTGCAAGTTTTCTGAAAGCATCGCTCACATCCTTTTCTATTAATAAAGTGTAGTTCGACAAGTTTACCTTCCCACAAAAACAATTTATTGGCTATTATATCAAGCTTATTCAATTTCATAGTGCTTCTTGAACTCTTTTACTTCCTCAAATTCGTCTTTTTCTTGAACTCTTTTTATCTCTTCAATGAATTCGGGTTTTAGTCCCGGTTCCAGCAGCTCAGATTCATATTCTTCTAATATTTTGTTTAGTGCATCACTTTTAGTTCTTAGACCAAATTTGGCTTTGATGAGATTTAGTATTCGATTGCCTTTTTCGCTTATTTCTACGATAGCTTTTACCATACATATTAATATCACATTAATACGGTATTAATATTTTTCTCTTCCAACAGAAATTAATTTTTTCCTTCCACCAGACCTAGAGCGAATTTTCAAAGAATATACCACAAAATGCCGGTTTTCCTCTTGATACCCAATAGATTCATGCTTAAAGTTCACACAGGTATCCCTCTAGATTGATACTTGCATGCCTATGCCAGCCTTAACTAATTCATGTTTCTTCTACATATAGTAGGTAGGTTACATAGAAAAGGTATATATCTCTACCAACAATTTTTAAAGGAGAAAAGAGAAAAGTTTGGCATTTATGCGCTTCTCTCCAAGAATGAAAAGAAATGAAACTAAGAAAAGCAATCCTAACAATCATTTTGATGATGGTTTTAGTGAGTGGCTTGGCTCTTGCAGAAACAAAAATTGTAAGGATCAAGGGATCTTCAACTGTATTGCCAATAGCAGAAAGTTGTGCAGAAGCATTCATGAAAAAGCACTCTGGCATAAGAGTTGTCGTTGCGGGTGGAGGATCGAGCGTTGGCATAAAAGCAGTGGCTATGGGGGAGGCGGACATAGGAACTGCCTCAAGAGAGGTTAAAAAGTCGGAAATAAAAACGCATAAGCGGTGTGATTTCATTGATCACAAGATAGCGCTGGATGGAGTGGCAGTTATAATTAGCAAAAACATATATGATTCAGGCGTAAAAGGTTTATCAATCAAACAAATAAGAGGCATTTACAAAGGAGAGATAAACAACTGGAAAGAAGTGGGCGGACTTGATAAAGAAATTTTTGTCAATGAGAGGGAAGAAGGATCCGGAACGAGAGATACTTTTATGGAAGCAATTGGCTTGGAGAGGACCCTGGCTGACAAAGGGAACGCCCATAATTCTGATGTAAAACAAGCGGTAGCTGGCAGCGACAAAGCAATTGGCTACGTAGGCCTCGGTTATACGGGAGGGAGTACCCCCGCAATATCAGTCGATGGTGTCTTTCCATCGAAAGTGACAATAAAAAAAGGCACCTATAAAATTGCGCGTTCCCTGCACATGTACACGAATGGGAGACCTGCTGGAGCGGTTGAAGGATTCATTGAGTTTGTGCTGGGTGAAGAAGGGCAAAGAATCGTTGAAGAGGAAGGCTTCATAAGAATTAAATAGAAAATTCAGATGCGTCTTGGTAGAAATACAAAAGAGATTCTAATAAAAAACATGTTCTTGGGGGTGGCGGCTCTTTCTATTCTAATCATTCTCTTTATCTTTATTTTTTTGTTTAAAGAAGCTTTCCCCGCTTTCAGAGAAATGGGCTTGAGTTTGTTTACTTCAGATTGGAGCGCGTCCCAAGGCAAATTTGGCATTAACGCAGCCGTGTTTGGATCGGTCGCAGTTACTGGGATAGCGATGCTAATTGCTGTTCCTTTGGGAATTGGGGGGGCCATCTTCCTGTCAGAAATTTCACCACCTAGGCTCAGAGTTTTTTTAAAACCTGTCATTGAGCTACTAGCGGGAATTCCTTCGATAGTTTATGGATTTATAGGAGTGACTGTTTTTGTGCCCTATCTGGCAAAAACCTTTGACATGCTGTCAGGATATTCACTGCTGACTGGGGGGATAATACTGGGGATAATGGCGCTACCGACGATAGTCAGCATTTCTGATGACGCGCTGAAGGCTGTTCCTAGGGAAATAAAGGAGGCGTCGCTTGCATTGGGTGCAAGCAAATGGGAAACAATCAAGCTGGTAACATTTCCTTCTGCGATTTCAGGCGTGACAGCGGGCTGCATAATGGGAATAGGAAGAGCGATAGGAGAAACAATGGCTGTGATGCTGGTGGTGGGAAGCGTGATGCGGATTCCTTCTCCCTCTTTTGACGTTTTCGAGACTGGCAGCACAATAACCGCTCTGATTGCCGGACAGATGGGAGAGGCGTGGGGAATGCACACTAGCGTGCTGTTTGCCACAGCAGTGATACTTTTCTTGATAGTCGCCCTGCTGAGTGTCGCCTCTGATCTCCTTCAGGCGAGAGTTGAAAAGAAGTTCAGGGGAGGATGAGATGAAACCAAAGGATGCTCTCTCATGCTGGATTATCTTTCTTGGCTCTGCGATGGCCCTGATTGGTTTTGGCTCTGCTGCTGGATCGTTCTACATAGGAGATGCCCTGCTTAGATTGCTGTTCGTTCTGCTTGGAATCTCCCTCTTGCTTCTGTTGCCCACCTCATTTAGACTTGCAAAACAAAAGAGATCGTTCTGCTGGATGGTCGCGTTTGCCGCGATCAGTTTTGCTCTTGCTTACCTGGTGCCATCTGCACCTCCAAAGGTAGGATTGAGGGACTATTCAATTGATGCTTCTCTGATGAAATTCATGATCTCTTCTCTCGCGCTCGTGATAACGGGCCCAGTTGCCGCATCCGCGGGATTTGGACCGCTGTTCAACTTCACCAAGCACGCTCATCAGGCATCCGCCTATTGCTTTTTGACTATTGCAATACTGCTGATCTTGTACCCTCTGGGGCTGATAATAAGCGAGATAAGCGTGAACGGGCTCCCGGGAATAACCTGGGAGTTTCTCACCCAGGATGTCAGCAAACACGGAGCCGAGGGAGGGATTTTCCCCGCGCTGGTGGGAACGATCCTCCTCATCGGTCTCACGGCCTTGATAGCCCTGCCCCTCGGAATTGGATGCGCCATTTACCTGCAAGAATACGCTAAGAGAGGGAGGCTAGTCAGAGTGATTCGGACAGCGGTAAACATACTCCAAGGCACGCCCTCCATAGTTCACGGCCTGTTCGGCCTTGCTGTGTTTGTTCCTCTGTTTGGGATCTCGCTGCTCAGCGGCGCTCTCATAATGGGATTTCTGACTCTGCCGATTGTGATAAGGACCTCAGAAGAGGCAATAAGAAGCATACCGCAGGAGATAAGAGAGGGCAGCTACGCGCTTGGAGCGACTCAGTGGCAAACGATAAGGAAAGTGGTGCTTCCACCCGCTCTGCCAGGAGTGATAACTGGCGTTGTCCTGGGCTTGGGAAGGGCAGCGGGAGAAACCGCCCCCATAATGTTTACCGCAGTTTATTTCATGGGAGCTAGAGTGCCAGGCAGCTTGCTTGATCCAATTCAAGCGCTTCCGTATCACTTGCTTGAGCTCACCAGATACTGGGGAGCCTACCCTGTAGAACAAAACGCTTGGGCCACGGCGTTTCTGTTGCTTGCGATAGTATTGGGCATAAACGCGGGGGGGATCATACTGAGAGAGAGATATCGCCAGGAGTTCTAAAAATGGAAAATCACATCAAAGTATCGATAAAAAACCTGAGTCTCTGGTACGGAAGTAACCAGGCCCTCGACCAGATAACCATGGACATGCCTGAAAAGAAAATCACGGCCATCATTGGCCCCTCTGGATGTGGCAAATCAACCCTAATAAGATGCTTGAATCGAATGAATGATTTGATAGAGGGTTGCAGGACAACAGGCGAGATCTTGATTGATGGACAGAATGTGTACGACAGGAGAGTGGATGCGGTGGAAGTGAGAAGGAGAGTTGGCATGGTGTTTCAGAAGCCAAACCCATTTCCAAAATCGATCTACGAAAACATTGCATACGGCTGCAGGATCGGAGGGATCAATACCAAGCAGAGGTTGGACAAAATAGTTAAGGAGAGCCTTAAGGAAGCGGCTTTGTGGGATGAGGTGAAGGACAGACTGAGCGACTCGGCTATGAAGCTCTCCGGGGGGCAACAACAAAGACTCTGCATAGCTCGAACACTAGCCATAGAACCAGAGGTTTTACTTATGGATGAGCCCTGCAGTGCCTTGGATCCCATCGCCACCGCAAAGATAGAGGACCTGCTGAGGGATTTAAAGAGGGACTACACCGTTGTTATTGTAACCCACAACATGCAGCAGGCGGCGAGGGTGAGTGATTACACAGCATATTTATATCTTGGAAAGCTTGTTGAGTTTGGACCAACCAGACAGGTGTTCGAGAAGCCCGAGGCCGAACTCACAGAGAGATACATCACGGGGAGGTTTGGATAGAGGATGAGGTCAAAATTTCATGAGGAATTGAAAGAAATAAAAGCAAAGGTAGCGAGAATGGGTGAGCTTGCAAGGCAAATGCTGAAGGATTCGATAAAGGCCCTGGTGAAACAGGACACCGAACTGGCTGAGAAGGTTGTCTCTCATAAGGGGGAGATAATGAACATGGACGAAGAAATTGAACAGAGGTGCTTGCAGGCAATAGCCATGTACCAGCCCACAGCCAAGGACATGAGGACTCTCGGGGTCTGCCTAAAACTAATAACCTACCTCAACAGGATCGGGAGGTATGGAAAGGACATCGCCAATGTGGCAAAAGAGTTGGGGGGAAAGCCGCACATAACGAGACTGGTGAGCATTCCCCACATGGCAAAGCTGGTCGATGGGATGATAGCAGATGCTCTGCTTGCATTTGAGGAAGAGAGAGAGATGAATGCGCAAGAATTTACAAGCAGGGATGATGACGTTGATGCGCTGAGGTACTCCATTTTTAGAGAATGTTTTACCTACATGATCGAGGACAGCAGGAACATAGAGAGGTGCATGCACTATGCCTTGATTGCGAGGTACCTTGAAAGATGCGCAGACCATGCGTGCAAGATTGCAGAAAAGATAATCTACATGGTGACTGGTGAAAGAAAAGAGATCAAATGAAATCAGATCTCGATTGCATCGAATTTCTTCTAAAATTTGCACAGTCTGCATAAATTGGCTTTCTCTTCCAAAAATTCGCACAGATTGGCCCACCATCCCCAATCAGTTTGCCACGGCGCTCCGCAGAGTAAAGACCAGCAGGAGCACATGCAAATCCTGTTTAATCCAGCCCATAAATGACCGAAATTGTCTCCAACGCCCATTAGAAGAGAAGCGCCTGCGAAGCAGATCTCCTCTCCAAAGGCGCTTAAGCACATTAGGGGATAGCCCAACGGGCAGCAGCACAGCCACCCACCGCAACAGCAACAGCAACCTCCAAAATAGTAGCCAAGTCCGAGCGCGCATCTCGGCAAAAAGCACAAGACATTCAGCAGTCCAACAGTATAAGGTAGGCTGCTGACCAGCCCAAAGAAATAAGCGGGTATCTTTAACTCCTGAAACACCACGTCCTCTACTTGAGATAACAACTCTTTGAGTGTGTTACCCAAGCCCTCAACCTCACAAGCCTGCCTTAGTCCGCCTTCTAGCAATAAATCTCTGAGCGGAATTCCTAACTGGAAAAGGGTTAAACTGCAGGAGTTCCAAAAAGTCATGGTTAGATCACCCAAAGTAGAAGCCATTCCACCTATTGGATAGCAACAGGGGCATTCCCTGCATGCTAATGCGAGGGGTCTGACGATTCTAAAAGGCAGATCAGTGGTAGTGGCCCTAATTCCCATCCCGATAGCGCAGAGATGGGACGGGAAAGCAAGCAAGCACTCACTCAGGGCGTCCAGCAGCAGACCGAAAGGTGTCAGGAAGCAATAGGTAGGATACAGGCATAGGCACAAGGGAGGGCATAGCGGCAGCAAAAAGCAGAAGGAGGAGATTAAACAATTCGGCAGCATGAAGAGAGGGTCGAGGCAGGGACAAATGATCGAGCATGGGGCGGAGAGGTATCCTGAACATTTGGCTAAAACATTGCTTATCACAGAGGGAGGATAAAAAAATGGGCAAATTGCTGAGCAAAAAGAGGGAATGGAATCACAGATGCCCAGGATTTGACTGGGAAGACCGACTAATCCAATGCCCAGATCATAAAGCGTGACGCATAATAAACCACATGGCATTAATGGGAAACACGGGACAGCCATCAAAGGAAGGAGGAATTCTATTAATGCATTGCTAAAGAGAAGCAGAGGCGAACAAAGACCTACCTCACAAAGGTAAACAGGTCCTGACATCCCCAGGACCGGAAATGCACAGCTGAGAGGGGGGAGACAAAAAGGAAAAGGAAAGAGCGATAAAAGGGCGCTCATCAAGGGGAATGCCCACAAGAAACAACAGAATAATAAAGAGATTGAGCAGTTCTCCAAGTACCCGATTACAGCGCTGAGAATCAATTTACGGAGGTCGATTTGTATTTCGATTAGCTGGGAGTGAAGGTGGGATAAAGTAAAGAGATTCATCTCTTTGGTATACAACTCGAAGGAAATTAAACTTTTGGTTTCATGACACTATTTAACTCCTCGTGACGGAGTTGAGGTCTAGAGTTTCCTAACTTGTGAACTACTCCCAGCTATCGCAGGGGAACTTCCCGCCGATAGAGTTAAAAAATTCCTCTTCCACTCCAAGAGAATTTGCCCCAAAAGTGCAAACTTTCCTTCAAAAAAGAGACAAATGCCATCGCGCTTATTTTATCTGTTTGTCCTTAAGTGAAGGTACGTCTTTTCGGACAGAGAGGCTAAGAAGAAAAGAGGGTTGTTCTGAAATCGATCTCTGGGAGGTTGAGGACAAATTAAGCACAGCTGAAGAAAAAGAATTGACAGGGGTTCTAGAGGAGAGAAGGGGACCTACAGGAGAACTGGTGAAAGAAAAGAGATCAGAGGAATGCCTGAACCTGGCCTGGTTAATTCCGCTTAAATTTACTGTGGCTGAAGTCCTCAATTAACAAAAAAAATAAAAAGAGGAGGTTTGCGCTTAAATAGGAATGCCACCGAAGAAGGCATTGATTCCTCCCCTCAACCCTTCGGCCTTGCAGATCGTGATCGCATTTGGAAGGGGTTCAGCACAGGTGGTGCACAGAGGACAGAATAGAGACGAGGAGGTTGGTCCGAGGACGCAACAGGTCAGTGAACAACCTGTCGCACACATTCCCGTGCATGTCAGTGGGCACAGCACTGAGAGGCAGGGCAGCGTGCAGAGGGATGGGGCGCAGAAAGTGCAGGATCCGCAGCCCATCATCGGGAGAACGGCTAGTGAAGCGCAGAGTCCCAGTGGACCGCAGGCCAGGCAGGTTACACAAGAACTCAGTCCGTAGCAGCCTATCAGTGAGGCACACGCTCCACCCACACAGCATGTTAAGCCCGCTGTTAGTAGTGGAATGCCAACAACACACCCGAAGATACTGGAACAGCAGAAAGAGTCAATTGGCATGGTTACAGGCATGCATATGCAGTTTGCCAGGCAAGCAGGGATTGTGCCTACTA
>DUKC01000105.1 GCA_013329495.1 Thermoplasmata archaeon | reverse complement strand
GAAACGGCAAAGCTTTAATCGCCTTTGATATGCTTGCCCATTGGGAAAAACTAATATATCTCTCCACATTGATATGAAATGATTGTATGAAAAAAGATCATGAAGGGGTCTACATGCTTGCTTCGTTGATACCCAAAGGTAAGGTTTCGACTTATGGTGCAATTGCTAAACAGCTAGGTATGCATCCACGAGCGGTTGGAATGGTTTTGCACAAAAACAAGGATAAGAATGTTCCATGTCATAGAGTTGTGAGAGCCAATGGATCTGTTGGCGGGTATAACAAGGGTATTGATGAAAAGATCAAGCTACTCAGTTTGGAAGGAATAAAGATTGATAGGAAATACAGCATATTGGATTTTGAGAACAAATCATTCAAAGATTTTAAGGAGTAGGAGATTTTGTCTTTCACATTCTCATTCATTCTGACATTCAAGACTTAAAAACGATAAAGGCACTTTATGTTTTATGCCCCGCAAAGTTGGAATACTTTTTACCCAGACTAGCCCCCCTCAAAATAAACCTATGGCTAACTTGTCTAAATTCATGAAAGATGTAAATCGAATGGCTAGGAACAGCTTCCGCCTTGTTGAAGGAACTAAAATTGAGCTTGAATCTCCAAACTTACGAGCATCGCTTTTGCTAGCTGCGCACGAAAAAGCGCGTTGGATTTTTCTCAAATTCAATTTTGTTCCTGCTGACCTGCTGGAGTTGCAATTCTTATCCTTTTGGTTTTCCTCGCTATCTCTATGAGTACCTTTTGGAACTCAGGGAGTTGGGTAGATCTACTTTTTTTCCTTCCCCCATAACTCCTTGCGATGAGCCTCCATAAAGTTATTTTCTTTGCCCTGATACTCCGCAAACGTTTTTATTCTCTCCTTCCCAACTCTATAAGGCTCTGGAAATTGCTCCTTATACCTCAGATCTCTAACCAAATGATGGTCCAGAACAACCTCACACTCCGTTTCTTCAAGTATTCTAATCAAATTCTCTGACGCATCTTCAAGGTTCTTTTTGCTGAATCGCCACCCCAAAAATAATGTCGGTGGCCCATCAATAATCAAAAGACCCGGATTTTGCCCAATTATGTATTCAGCGGCTTCTCTCATCACAGGACCTTGAATGTCAGACCCATGAACCAACGTAAAGTCTTTATCTTCTACAGTTGTAATCAAAACAGTTCCGACCCTCACACCTTCTGGTCCATGTGGAAATGCCCTCGAAAATCTTATTTTCGTTTTGCCATGCTTAAATTCTTTTCCATCACAATAAATCAGCTCTTTAACCTTATCTTTAATATTTTTTTCAAAACCCAGACCCCTCAATCTTTGAGATTGGTTGATTTTGTGGAGCCTATCCTTCGCATAGACGATCTTTCCCTCATAAAAATCTTCTTCAGGATCATAGTGATCGTAGTGGTAGTGGGATATTGTCAGCACTTGACAATTCATCGCAATCTCGTGAATTTTTTGTTTGGCTTCTTCCAATGCTTTAATCTCTTGGCTTGAAGGGGGCAGGCCATACCTTATTGGTCCCAAAGCCGCTGACGGGTCGATCAGTATTTTCAAATCTTCTGTTTCAACGAAACATGACAGGGACCTAACTCCCAAAGAGTCTGAATACAAAGGTTGGATTTTCATTAGTCAATCAAATTGAGTTGGGAAAGAAAAAGGTTTTGCTTTCGAAGATTTCAATGATAGGCCCTTCAACCCATAGAACCTAAAAATAAGATCTATAAATGTAATCGCGAGAAAAATTCCCCAGCCCATCAAAATAATAGTCCACAAGGTGAGCGGGATCTTCATAAAGTTCGCCTCTACCTATTTCCCCATCATCATGATCGTCCCATCCCCAGGGTGCATTTGCCTTGTTCCTCCCATACGTATCCCCTCTAAACGTGCCATAACTATAGAATGTCTCTGGATTGTGTCTTCTGTTCCAAATCTCATTCATACTCCTTAACCCATAACCTGCATGTCTGTCATTTCCTCCTTTAGGCTCTTGAGCTCTTCCATCTGGGTAGTAGACCACATAATCTCCGCCTGGGTCGAATCTCCATACTATCTGTGTGTCATCTGGTAAAGTTTTTTGCTCATCACCGACAATCCCGTGGCCTTTCGCTTGAATGTAGAGATTCGGGTGAGAATATGAAAAGTCCACGTCTCCATCTATGGTCTCATGCCCATCTCGAACCTCACGGGAGGGATACTGTTCAAAGTCTTTAAACGAGTAAAAGTCACCATGGGCCACAGTAACCATAAGCAGAAACTTCCCATACCTCGATCCATCCTTTCGGATTACCAACAGGCATCCTTCCATATCATTCTCGTGTGAAATAAAATTTGTGTTTCTCTCAGCCCAGTCTCGGGGATGGAAGAAAGCATACCCTATAAACCAATTTGTTGATGTTTCAACTACCCAATAGTATGCCCAGGCGTTCAGAGGATACGAATTTTTGTTTTCCCAATTGTTGCAGCCATTCCAATCTCGGTCAAAATCAAAGTTTGTTATGTAATCTGCTGAGTAATCCGTGGAATCTGTGTCTTGATAGATGATTGGTGCCCAATAGGATGCCAAGACCCGGTCCTCAATTCCAGTTGCTGATCTTACAAGAAAAACACCCCTTGGTAAAAATAGTACAAAAACAATTATTGCAAAGGCAAAACCCCTAAAAATTTTCTTGTGGGTCAGGTGCATGCTGTAATAGATATTGTTTTTAGGGCTTATAAATCTATTCTATTAGAGTTTCTATACTTTTTAGAAAGA
>DUKC01000205.1 GCA_013329495.1 Thermoplasmata archaeon | reverse complement strand
ATGGGGCAACGCCAGAGGAGAGCTGCATACGGGAAATCCGTGGGTGCGGTTCGGTGAGGGGATGGTGGTCGAAAGAACTCCTCCTACTCTACGTCACGTTATCTCAACGTAATCTATGTACACTGTTGTGGGGTAGGGGATTTCATGGGTGATAGGTCTAAAAATACCCCCTCCAAATGGGAAACCTTCTCCAAAAATAAATGGAAAGAAACGAGGAAGGAATACCGCATTATCTATCCATGCGTGAAACTTGAGATTTCCAGAGGGAACATTTTCAGAGTTCTTGTAGACGAGCTCATCATCAATGTAAAACTCAGCTCCTCTTTCGGTCCATCTGATCTCATATTCATGCCACTTCGAAAGATTGTACTCGCCTAGGCGATGAGTTGACATTTTTAAAAGACTACCATTAGAACATTGCGCATTAAAACCTTTCATCGGATACCAACCTGGGGTATTCAGATGGATAAACCAAATGCTTTTGGCATTTTTTATTTCTGCGCTGCCAGTATAAAATCCCCAGCCAAAACTCCCTTTAGCAATTGGGTCTACCTTTGCTCGTATTTTGAGAGTGTTGAACTTATAAGGCAGGTTGGTGTGATCTAGAGTGGATTTCCCTTTCTCGCCTTTAGTGAATACTTCGGCATTTGAATAATACATCCCTTCGGCATACGGGAGGGTTAACTCAAGCACTCCATCCTCAATGCAATGAGTTCCGGTATAGTCCTTCCTGATACTCCAATATTCTGAAAGCTGGTCGGAATCAAAATCATCGTGAAAAGGAACTTCTCCCATTCTCACAGGCTTAGGTTTTTCTATTTTTGCCTTTTCCATAGGTCTTTCCTTTTGTTTCATGCACCCAACGAATGCGGTGCTTATTAGAAGTGTTATTACTACGATTGCAAGAATAGATTTATTCACGTTTCCCTCTTCTCTTGGTTTGCTTACACTTTTAAATTAGACAATCCCAGCTATTTAGAATTTTTCATTACCTTTCCGTCGCAAGAAAGCCCGCGACTTCAGTCATGGGAGGATGTCACCAGAACCAGTTAAGTGAAATCAATATCTAGGCTAATAAAGAGACTATAAATCTAGAATCAGTGGGTTCATACTCAGTCAGGTACGGATGCATCTTATTTTCTTGTTTTGTGTTTTGGTTACTTATATTAACCCTCTCGCAAATAACTCAATAGATAAAAGTGAAAAAAGGCAAAAGAGTTCCTTTAACAGAGGAAGAGAACAAGAATTCTTTGGATATAGATAAGAAGTCGACAGAAGATATGCTCAGGATCATCAACAACGAGGATAAAATTGTTGCAAATGCGGTTGAAGGGGAGATTCCCAAAGTCGCAAGGGTTGTAAACCTGATGGTAGATGCGATTAGGGAAGGCGGGAGATTACTCTACATTGGTTCGGGAACAAGTGGAAGACTTGGTGTGCTTGATGCGGTTGAATTGCCAGTCACATTCGGCGTCGATTCTTCAATTGTGAAGGCTATTCTTGCTGGAGGGAAAGATGCTATGTTTGTGGCCAAAGAAGGAGCAGAGGATAGCAAGTTGGAGGGGCGCAATGCCGTTATCAACGAAAAAGTTAACCGCAACGATGTGGTGGTTGGCATAACAGCCAGTGGCAACACCCCCTATGTGTCAGGTGCTTTAGAACAAGCCCAAATGGCAGGTTCAAAGACCGTGGCAATAACCTGCAATCCCTCTGCAAAGTTATCCAACTTAGTGGATGTTCACATCTCCCCAAGGGTAGGTCCCGAGGTTATTGCAGGCTCCACTAGAATGAAATCAGCCTCCGCACAAAAAATGATACTGAATATGATAAGCACAGCAAGCATGATACGGCTGGGCAAGGTGTACGGAAACCTCATGGTGGATGTTAAACCCCACAATCAAAAACTCATTGACAGAGCAAAAAGAATCATAGCTATCATTGGAAACACAGATCTTGAAGAAGCTGACTCCTACTTTAAAAAGGCAAAAGGAGACACAAAGGTTGCAATAATAATGCTTAAGACTCATAAGAATTATCGGGAGGCAAAATCGTTGCTTGAACAGGCTAACGGCATGGTGAGGGATGCTATCAAACTTTCAAACTCTTCTGTCGAATCCTAGAACTATTTTTTATTTGGCATTTCAAGATTTTTCAATGCGATTTTTACTGCTCCCTGAACTGGTTCGATTGAAGGCAGAGTCATTCTTGCATTTGGTATGCAATTTCTGATTTCTTTTTTGAGGGGATCAAGAATTACAGGTCCTGCTTTAAAAACACTGCCTAATAAAGCAATTTCAAAACTCCCGTGCTGCATTCCTAGTCCCTTCGATACAGCCTTAGCTAACAATGCCAGTTCTTTGGCAGCATCCACTACTATTCCTCTGGAAACCTCGTCTCCACTCTCTGCTTCTTTCATCACAATAGGAGCTAAAGCTGCAATTTCTTTGGTTTTTAAACCCTGTTCGTATACAATATTCAGGATCTCCTCAATTTTTTCTATCCCAAAATACTCCTTCAAGCGAAATGTTAACCGAGTACTCTTACTCCTTCCATCACGCTCTCTAAGGATTGAAGTGATTGCCCTCCTACCTATGTAGTAGCCACTCCCTTCATCTCCAAGCTTGTATCCCCACCCGCCTGCTCTCCTTTTCTCCCCTCTTCTGTTTATTCCATAGGCAATTGATCCCGTTCCAGATATAACAACAATACCGTAACCTTTTGGGATTGCACTTAGAAACGCTATCAAGACATCGCTCTCAACAATTATTTTTTCTGCAACCCCCAAACTTTCTACACCTTTTTTGATGATCTCTCTGTCTTTCGGCCTATCTCCTCCCGCCATTCCGAGGCAAGCCACGTCAAACTTGTTTGCGGTCACCTCCCCATTCTTTTTTGCATCTTCAACAGATTCCAATATCGCTTTTTTTGCATTATCGATGCCCACCACATGAAAGTTAGAAGGACCTCCCACACCTCTGCCGAGCACATTTCCTTTTTCATCTGCGATCAGACAGGTGGTGCTTGTCCCGCCACCGTCTATTCCTAGGACAATATGCATGTCAATCACACACGAGTTAATCCGCTTCTAGATACAAATAGTTATTCTATGCGTATTTGCCCGTTTTGTATTTTTGAAATGTACTCTCTACCAAGAGGTTAAATAGCCAGTTTTGAGTTATTTAATTATTCATAATTCTGGTGCATCTGGTGTGAAGAATGAAGAGCCTTGAAGAACTCAACGAGAAAATTAGAGCATGTTTTAAATGCAGGTTGAGCGAGACAAGAATGAATGCTCTTCGAGGTGAGGGCAATGCAAATTCGAAATTGATGTTGATAGCTCAGGCCCCAGGCGAAAACGAAGATAGAGAAGGGAGGATGTTTATCGGGCCTTCTGGGAAAAAATTAGACGGGTTGTTGAAAGAAGCAAACGTAGATCGAAGCGAGATCTACATGACTAACCTTATCAAGTGCATGCTCCCAAAGTACAGAAAGCCCAAGGAAGATGAGATTCAGAGTTGCAGTCAATATCTAAATAAGGAAATTGAATTGGTTAATCCTGACGTAATAGTTCCCTTGGGATATTATTCTACACGATATATTATAAAGAAATATAACATTCCGCTTCCCAAATCTAAGAGAGAGTTTTCAAGGCTTTATGGAAGGCTCCTCTGGGCAAACGGGCGAAAAGTGTATCCGTTGAGACATCCCACCGCTCTCATTTTCAATGAAGGAATCGAAAAGAAAATGGTCAAGAATTACAGGAAGTTAAAGACACTACTAGTCGATTGCAAGTGGTATCTAGCGTGTCCGTTAAAGAGGTTTTATGAGGAAGGAAAATTAGATGAAAAATGGATTGAGCTTTACTGCAAAGGGGACTGGGAAAGTTGCATAAGATATCAATTAGAAGGAAAAGGAGAACCTCATCAAGATCGGATGCTCCCTGACGGAAGTTTAGATAAAAAATTAAAGTGATAACATCTTAACTCCTTTTAGGTGCGCTTTGAAAGCAAAAAGCTCCCGAACCTACGCTTTATTGAGGAGTTAACTATTTCAATCAGAAAACGAATATGAAATTCTGCAGGCCATCGCTCCGAATTTCCTTTGCAACTCTCTTTGCATTTGACTTGAAGTAAAGGCGAAACCTTTCTCCCAACTTTCTGGCTTAATTTTATAAGTTCTCTAAGCATTTAAAAAGAGAGGCAAAAATGGAATCCTTTTCTTTATCGGCTGGAAAGATAGTAACTCCCTACGCCTGTCTCAAGAACGGTGTAATTGAAGTTGAGAAAGGTATGATAACTGGAATATGGGAGGAAAAAAACAAAAGACGCGTTAATTTTCCCAACTCTACTCTCGTACCAGGTCTCATTGACATGCATGTGCATGGGTGCAAAGGTTATAGCGTCATGAAAGGCGAAATTTCTGAGATGTCTTCAGTTCTTGCCAGCCACGGAGTCACGTCCTTCCTGCCAACAACTCTTACGTCACCAGTTGAGGATTTGAAGCCGATCGCACAGAAAATCCTTGAACTGAATAGAGGCAAAGAATGCATTAGTCAGATTTTGGGATTAAATCTTGAAGGACCCTGGATTAGCAAAGATCAGCCTGGTTCTCAATCCAAGGAACACATCAGGAAAGCGAGCATTGAAGAGTTAAAGGAAATAAACGTAGGCAATATTGTCAAGGTCGTAACCTTGGCTCCTGAAGAGAACATGGATATAATAAAGGAGCTTGTAAAAAGAAAGATAATCGTCTCTCTCGGACACAGCAACGCGGACTATGATACAGCAAAGAAAGCTATTGTTTTGGGTGCAAAGCTCTCCACGCACACCTTCAATGCAATGAGGGCTTTTCACCACAGAGACCCTGGAATTGTGGGAGCAGTTCTAGAGAGTGGGGGAGTGTATTGCGAGGCAATACCTGACCTCATACATCTCCATCCCTCTGTTCTAAAAATTTTGATTAAAGTCAAGGGAACAGAAAGAGTCATACCTGTGACAGATGGTACAGAAGCGGCGGGCCTTCCAGATGGAGAGTATGGTCTGAGTCTAGGAAGAGTTATTGTCAAGAAGGGTGCCTGCAGGCAGGAGGATGGAACACTGGCGGGGAGCACTCTGTTTTTGGATCAAGGAATAAAGAATCTCGTAAAGATTGGCATAGATCTCAAAGATGCTGTTAGGATGGCCACTGTCAATCCTGCGACATTGTTGGGCATTGAAGACAGAAAAGGTAGCATAACGGTCGGAAGCGATGCCGATCTAGTTCTTCTCAACAAAAATATGGAGGTTGAGAGAGTTTATGTCGGCGGAAAAATGGTAGACCTGCAAGATTCCGAGAGCCAATCCTCTTTCTAAGATCGTTCTAGTCATAGAGAAGATAGTTCTCTCTCACCCTCATAAAACTCTCTAATTCTTTTTGATAGCTCTGAACTATCCTGTCTACTTGAACCCCTTTTTCCAAAGCTCTCCTTATGTCTGGGCTCCCCATAATCTTATCGAAATATTCGGTCTCGAACCTGAAATCATTAGGGTACATTCCCATTATTGTTCTGATGATGTGCAGCGCGGTTTCAAACGGCCTGTAGGCGTTTCTGTCTTTGATGTGCAGCTGAACTCCCCCACATTGCTCCCCTTGATGCTTCGAGAATGTCGGGGTAAACCAAACCTCCGCAAAGCTCACGCCGGGAAGCTTGAGATTGTTGAGGGCTTTCGCCAGCTCGTAGCCATCTATCCATGGGGCACCGATAATCTCAAAGGGTCTTGTTGTTCCTCTTCCCTCTGCCACGTTTGTTCCTTCAAAGAAGACCTGACCTGGATAAACCATTGCTGTGCCAAGAGTCGGCATGTTCGGAGAAGGCATGACCCACGGGAGGGCAGTTTCGTCATACCACATCTCTCTTTTCCAACCTTCTATGGGTATCACGGTGAGGTCTGCCTTTCTGTCCAAGAACTCCCGGTTAAAGAGATCTGCCAGCTCTCCAATCGTCATGCCATGTCTTACAGGTATTGGATAAAGGCCGACAAAAGAGCTGTATTTCGGGTATTCCACCAGTGGACCTTCCACATCGACACCATTTATAGGATTGGGCCTGTCTAAAACAATAAACTCGATGCCGCACTCGGCACAGGTTTGCATGCAGTACGCCATCGTTGCTATGTAGGTGTAAATCCTTGTTCCCACCTCCTGCATATCAAAAATAAGCATATCAACACCTTCAACCATGTTTTCTTCAAGAACTTTTCCATCTTGCTCAGTATCGAAGGAACGCATATACTCATCGATGCTCTTGAACATCTCTGGATGGGGTTTCATCGTCCCTCCATAGAGACTGAAGACGGGAATACCATACTTTTCGTCAATGTAGAACGGTACATGCTCCCCAGCTTGTGTGTTCCCTCTCACCCCATGCTCAGGACCATACAAAGCCACGAGTTCAATGTTTGGATTATTAAAAAAAAGTTCCATGCTGCTCTCAAGATCGCTGCTGATGCCAGTCGGGTTTGTCACCAGCCCGACTTTCTTTCCTTTCACCATCTCCAAGTGTTTTTCTAGAAAAACTTCTAGTCCTGGCTTCACCTGGTTTTCCTGTTTTGTTTGTTGTGCACCGATACAACCCAAGAACAGCATTATAAGAAGAGCAAGGGCATATCCTTTCATATACCTTTTTATTAATTCTTGATACTTAAACCTATCAATCTATCCTCACACCACAACGACCTATACGCCCACATTATGAAGTTCCGCATCGAGCTGTGCTTGGTATGGCCTGTAGTATTCGAGAGGGCGTCCTCTCTGAAGAGTGTTTAAATACCTATCAAGAATGTTCTGTCCTCTATTCAACGCATTAACAACCGCAGGATTACTCAATCCGTATGTCGCTGGCACGAAGTTGTTCAATCGCGTGGAAACGTGTGCTAGATACTCCGGATCGCCTCTCGATTGTCCCAAGTATATGTACAGCGTGTTCGGTCCGCTGTTGTAATGGAGCACCGTCTGCACTATTGTTCCGTATGACCCATAATTTTCAAGGAGATAGCCGCAGCCGTCCTCTATTGCATGATCATAACCTAGTTGGCTGTGGGTATACGGGCCGCTTCTCTCATGATAGCCGCTCGCCTCAGTGACCTGCATCACTCCGTCGCCATTGGCTGGCTGGGCCCACGGAGCATCTCCCATCCTGTAAAAAGGATTGTATTTCCAGCCCTCCACGTGGAAAGCACCCTCTCCACCTTCCTGCCGAGTAACCGCAAGAACGACTTCCCTAGGCAGTGAGCCGCAATGGACACTCACCATGCCCAGCATTGCCTGTTGTTTTTGATAATCAGTGAGAGAATATGCTGAACTCAAACTCAAGTAATCCCTGCTTTCACCACTCTTTTGATAGTTTGATACCCGAGTAGTTGAAGCTGAGCCGAAATAATCACATATTCCCTCATATACAGCAGATGCACACTGAGCTCTCCCCTCCAGCTTGGAAATCATTAAGAAATCTTGGTAATTGGAAATGAAGCAAACCTCCGTTAAAATCGCTGGTATTCTTGTGTTTGCAAGCACATATAGATGATAACCAAAATAGGGATAATCCCCCTTTATCCCTCTGTCATTCGTTCCCAATTTTGAAACAATTTTGCTTTGCACACTATCCGCAAGCCTTTTCCCTTCCTTGCTGAAGTCGTATGGGGTGTTTGCATAATAGAAGGTCTCGGTGCCCCTAACATTTGCATTGTCCAGGGAGTTCATGTGTACGCTGACAAAAATGTCCGCATTTGCGCTGTTTGCGATGTTGCACCGTTGCTGAAGAGAAACATCCACGTCACTTCCTCTTGTGAGTATCACTCTGGCGCCACCGCTAGTGAGCAAGTTTCTCAGACGCAAGACAACATCAAGCGTGAGGTCCTTCTCGTCAGGGTATCCCGGTCCGTCGCATCCGACCGCTCCGGGATCAGAACCTCCGTGTCCTGGATCAAGAACGATTGTTTTTCCTGCCAAAGTCAACGACTGCACCGTCGCAAAGCTTGATGTTGCAGCACCTACCCTCTCTTCCCAGTCGGCGCCAGCTACATTTAGGGCATCCAAGGGGAGCTCCGCCGCTTGAATAAGCCCAAAAAAAAGAGGAACAACAAAAATTATCAGAAGCGAAAGCAATTTAGCTATGCTCTGAGACTTTTTTGTCATATATGTCAATATTCTATTCGGAGATATATATAATTAATCCAGTGGTTTTCGATCTTTATCCGTCCTCATAATTTAGGTTATACAAGCTAAATATAAACCCTAAACTAGTTTTTTGATTTTAATTGTCTTTCTCCGAACTCCCCATGATTGCACCTACAACGGCATTCGCAAATAGGGGCCTTAATCTAATGTGCTCCTTGTTCTCTCGTGTAGGATGCACTCTGTTTGTAAGCAAAATTATGATAAGCTCTTCATCGGGATCTATCCATATTGAAGTGCCGGTAAATCCTGTGTGGCCGTATGAGTTCTCTGAAATGAGGTCCCCTCCAGACGAAAACTCCTTGGACTTTGTAAACCAGCCGAGTCCCTCATCTCCCCCTATGTCGGAGATCTGATTTTTCGTCATGCTCTCTACTGTTGATGGGTTCAGTACTCTAGCTCCGTTGTACTCCCCTCTATTCAGCATCATTTGTCCAAAAATTGCAAGATCCTTCGCAGTTGAAAACAGTCCCGCATGACCACTTATGCCTCCCATGGCGTAAGCGTTTTCATCGTGGACTTCTCCCACCACAATTCTCTTCCTCCACTTGCAATATTCGGTTGCAGCACATTCGGGTCTGAGTTTTTCTGGAGGGTTGAACATTGTGTCCTCCATTCCAAGAGGCTGAAATATGTTTTCCATAGCAAATTTATCCAGAGACTTTCCACCGACTCTTCTCACTATCTCTCCCAAAATGATGTAGCCCAGGTCGCTGTAGACATACTTTGTTCCTGGAGCATTCTCAAGCGGAATATTGCACACTTCCAAGACTATATCTTTATACGTTGAATATTCTTCAAATAAAGGTTTCCCTGAAGGCAAGCCAGATGTGTGAGTCAAAAGATGCCTTAAGGTGACATCTTCTTTTCCTCTTTTGCCAAATTCCGGTATAAAAAGAGTCACTCTGTCATCCAGCCTAATCTCTCCTTTCTCTAGGAGGATCATTATTGATGTCGCTGTGGCTATA
>DUKC01000053.1 GCA_013329495.1 Thermoplasmata archaeon | reverse complement strand
CTCCTGTGCTTCAATCGGATTCCCGACATAGAGTCCCTGGACCCTATTCTTTCTCATAACAAGGCAAAAAGAGATTGACGGAATCGTTACGAAAGACGCTGCCCTGTTGATCAGTTCCCTGACAGGATTGTGTTCGATGCCATTAATTTTGGGATTAGTCAAAAGGGCGCCCAACCAGTGAGATAGGTTAACCATCTCTGGTCCGCTGATTCCTGGAAAAAAATATTTGTATCCCCCCGAAAATCCGACCACCTCGTGAGGAAAGACAGGACCAATGAGGAGGAGCTGATCATAATCAAAAATCCTTTTATTGATCAAGACAGGAACGTCTTTATCAATTAAGCTTCCCGACAGTTTCCTCATTTCCTCTCGTGGGATCAATCCAATCTTCCTAAGCTCTTTTTGAGAATTCCATCTGTGATTGAATATCTCAACGTTTTTAGGACCTTTTCTTTCTTCTTTGTTAATTCCCAGGTGCCTGTCTATCTCCTGGTCGTTCATGGGAGAATGGGTTCCAAGAGCAATCAGGAAGTCTAGTTTTTTGGCTTCTTGCGAGAGAGAATTACAGAGTGCCTTAAACAAAACTGGCATCGGCACAGTCCTTGTCGAGTCGGGGATAATTGCCAGGATGCGTTTACCTTCTAGCTGGCATTTTGAGATTGCCTTTTCGCAGAGCCCCTCAAACTCTTTTTTGTCTATTGCACGCTCTTTTCTCCCTACCGCCAAGATCATTCTGTCTTCCTTTTTTGAATCCTATGCATATCAAACGGAGAGGTGTTTCTCCGTCGAACAATCCTATCCCCTACTCTAAACAGTTTGTTGAACACAAACTCCAGCGCCTACTCAAACCCCACTGTAGGCTGAGAAACCGCCGTCTATGGGTATGACTGTTCCAGTGACATAAGCAGACAACGGCGAAACCAGCCAAAGCACAGCGCCTATCAGATCTTTTGGTTCTCCAAATCTGCCCATTGGGGTGTGCTCTAATATTCTCTCTCCTCTTTGTGTAAGCTTGCCTCTCTTGTCTCGGAGCAGATAACGATTTTGTTCTGTTAGAAGGAAACCGGGTGCGATAGCGTTGACGCGGATTTTTTCAGAGTAGTTCTGACACATGTGCACCGCCAACCACTGGGTGAAATTGTTTATCGCAGCCTTTGCGGCAGAGTATGCCGGGATGTTGGTCAATGGACAAAAAGCATTCATGGACGAGATATTCAGTATAACTCCTTCTTTTCGATCTGCCATTAATTTTCCAAACACCTGAGAAGCAAGAAAAGTGCCCAGAAAGTTGAGTTCAAACACACAACGAACCGCATCCTCAGGAAGGTCAAAAAAAGGCAGACCCCGGCTCGTCGTGGCTTCAGGCTTGTTTCCACCCGCACCATTTATTAGGATGTCTATTCGTCCAAAAGCATCAAGCACCTGATTTGCCGACTTCTCCAATCCTTTCTTGTCAAGAACATCTGCCTTGACAACAAGTCCTTCAATTCCCTTTTTTCTGAATTCTTCCATTACTTCATCTGCAGGCTTTCTATGCATTCCGATAGCTACCTTAGCTCCATGTTCTCCTAACGTTTGGGCTATCTCACTGCATATTCCTCCTGTCCCTCCAGTTATAAATGCCACCTTTCCAGAAAGTCCATATCCCTCCTTCTCATTCATTTTCGACCTCCTTATCTCATTAGCAGAAATGTTTTCGAATCCCGCTCTTAATTATATAAATCTTCAGAGTTTTTAACTATTTTGTCGAGAAGTTTCTTTCGATCTTTGATTGGCGGGGGGAGGGTTCACGTATTTAGCCATTGTTAAGCACTTCTAGCCAAGTGGTGTAAACCTATAGGCATGGCATTTATTCTCTACAAACTCTTTTCTAGTTAAACAGCTTTTCTTAGCAAGTGACACAGTTTTTCGCTTACATTTTTATTGCATAGAAGGAAATCCTAAGAAAGTTGGCGTTGCTAAGGCGAAGATAATCGAGACTTTCTTAAATAAATAAGAGTCAGGATACCCATAGTTATGAGAGGTGCAAACATGAACAAAACACTTAGAGCTTGTGGGAGCGTCAATCCTCTTCCCCTTTCTCCTACCATCAAAAAGTGACTTATTATAAAATTAAGAGAAATTAATAAAGAGTATATGGCTAAAACCTCAAGCAAAATCTCCATTTTTCCTTTCTTTATCCTCAGTAGATAGGCAAGGATTGAAATGCATGTGAACAAAACAGGTGCAACACCCAACAAAGCTATCGCTGCATGAAATATGTTTGGTCCAACTGACATTTCTCCTGCTCCTATATCCGAAAAGATACCAATTAATGAAGGAAGAAAAAACAGTGAAGAATATATCGCTAACACTTCTATGACGTTCTCTTTTTTCTTTCTCATAAGAATGCATACAGCCAAAACAGGAACCAATGCAAGCAAAACAACTGTTAGGTGAAGAGGACCTGCCATCGTCCACGCCCCCATTATTATGGTACTCAAATAAACCAGCAAAAAGCATAGCGCTAAAACTTCCAGGTGCTTTCCCATTTACTTCATGGAAAAAAAATTTATTGTGAAAATTAAAAGCTTTGCCCGATTTCGAAACTCTTTATTATTTTGTTTAATTGATTTATTCGACTGTCCTGCAGCACAAAGAATTTAAAGTATCTAATCTAATCTAGAGGGGATAGTAATGTTAAAGATAGGGGAAAAAATGAAAATATTAGATCTGTCTCGTCCGATCACCGATGGTATGTATCATTTCTCAGGCGATCCTGTTCCTCAAGTAAAAATATTTTCAACTATTGAGGAAAAAGGATGGGCTTTAACAGAGTTCACTCTCGGGAGTCATTCCGGCACTCACGTGGATGCGCCCTGCCACAAGGTAAAGGGAGCGTCTACAATAGATGAAGTGCCTCTGGAAAAATTTTTTGGAGAGACAATAGTTCTTGATCTTTCATACAAAAAGCCAGATGAATCCATAACCGCAAAAGATCTAGAAAAAGCAGCTAATGACCGAATTCGGCCTTCTGATATCGTGTTGATTCTCACTGGAATGGCCAGCCATTGGGGAAAGGAAGAATACCTGACAAAATATCCCTATCTAACAGAGGATGCAGCCAAGTGGTTGGTCAATTCAAAGGTGAAACTCGTTGGGATAGATTGGCTGACAGTTGAGAAGTTCGGGAGCAAGGAGGGCTTGGCTCATCTCGCTCTTCTCGAGAATGGAATACCAATTGTAGAGAATTTGGTTAATCTGGAAAAAATCAAGGATGAGCGTGTGCTGTTTGCATGCTTTCCCCTCAGACTGGCGGGTGTCGATGGTGCTCCCACAAGAGCTGTTGCCATAAAAACTAAGAAGCGATAGACTGCAACCGTACCATTGCCAAACTTCAAGCCTTCAGCCTCCTTCTTGTTTACCGTGTAACAGCACCATTCAAAAATCCCAAAGAGCGGGGGAAGGGCAAAACGAAAAGAATAAAAGAAGCGCCCAAAGGATGGGGAATCTTCCTCTTGGTTGGGCCTGGTATTGTCTGGGCAGCGGAATACATTGGTGCCGGCGAAGCTACTATGTCTCCCAGAGTTGGTGCTCTCTTTGGAGTCGCTTTTCTTTGGGTCTTAATCCTGGGAATATTGCTCAAATATTTTATAGGTCTGGGTGCCGGCCATTACACCACAATAACTGGGGAGGGAATGATAGACATGTTTTCTAGAGTTCCCGGTCCAAAAAATTGGGTGGTGTGGTTCGTATTTGCTGTGCAATTATGCGCCGCAATGTTGAGTCCCGCCGCCATAGCATCTCTAGCAGGAACGTACGGTCGCGGTCTGTTGCCGATTTCTCCCTATATCTGGGGATGGATGCTTACCATCATTCCTGCAATTTTGGCTTGGACAGGAAAGTATGAACTGATTGAAAAAGCGATGAGCGTTTTAATTTTGGTCATGGTCATAGCTGTAATAATAGGTGCCATAATGGTTTCTCCTCCTCTTAGAGAATACTTCACCTTTTCTTTTCCATCCGTTCCTACGTGGGCGAGAGGTCTGCCGGACGTTTCTGAGAGAACTGCAATGGAGGTCCTGCCTTTGTTGGGATGGGGTGCGGGAGGGTTTGCAAGCCACGTGTGGTACACCTATTGGATAATGGGAAAAGGCTATGGGATGACTGCCAACATTAATTACGAAAATCCAGGTCCTGCAAATGCTAAGGAACTAAAGAGTTTGGGAAAAGAAAAAGCAAGAAAAATAAAGAGTTGGACTAGGGTAGTGACTGTGGATGCGACCATAGCTCTTGTTATCGGGATAGTGGTAAGCAGTTGTTTTATGATCATTAGTGCAGGAACATTGCACCCCCAAAAAATTGTGCCAGCAGGGGAAGATATAGGTGTAGAAATAAGTAGAATATTCAATATTCTGTTTGGCTCATGGGCAGGATATCTATTCATTATAGCAATACTATGCGCACTTTTCGCTACCCAGATAGCCCACTTTGTTGGCTGGCCTAGAATGCTGAGCGATTGTCTCAGAGTTGGCCTAAAGAGAAAGGTTGATTGGAAGAAAGGATACAAACTCTTTATTCTAATAATGCTCGTGCTCAACATGGTCATTATTTACTCCTTGGGCGTTCAACCCTATCTTTTAGCAAAAGCAGCATCGATCTGGGACGGTCTCCTCTTCATTCCTTTGCAATCAGCGATCCTTTGCTACGCCCTCTTTAGAATATTGCCAAGAATGCTATCAGATGAAGCAAAGCCAATACTAAAACCGAGACGCTCTTTGGCAGCAGCACTGATTGTTTCAACTATGGTCTTTTCAATCTTTGCAATCATGATGTTACGAGGAATAATTTAGCCCTATTCTATCCCTTTTGCCTTGTTCCCATTTTGGGTTTAGACAGAAAAAATCCAGAAAAAATCTTCACTCCTGCTCCTTCAGCCTCTCTGCTTCTTTCACTAGGTTATTATTTGTTTAATGGGTCGGATAGTTATTTGTTTGCCAAGTTCTCAGTTTGATGAGTGCCTCGGCATATGCGACGGGACCGATGCTCATATTCGAAAGAGTTATTAGAAAAAGAAGAAGCTATTGATTTTTGGCTTCTTTTTGCCTCAGAACCGCATGAGCCGCTGCCAACCTGGCAACAGGAACTCTGTATGGAGAGCAGGAAACGTAATTCATGCCTGCCCTCTGACAGAAATCTATTGAGTGAGGCTCTCCCCCGTGCTCACCGCATATGCCTATCTCTAACTTTGGATTGGTTGATCTTCCCTTTTCTATTCCCATTTTGATTAGATCGCCCATGCCTTCCTCGTCTATTCTCTGAAATGGATCAAATTTCAAAATGCCTTTCTCGATGTAATCAGGCAAGATTTTTCCCACATCATCTCTGGAGAAGCCAAAGGTTGTTTGCGTTAGATCGTTTGTCCCAAAGGAAAAGAACTCTGCCTTTTTTGCGATTAGGTCTGCGGTTAGACAGGCCCTGGGCAGCTCTATCATTATCCCAACCATATACTTTATCTTCATGCCATACTCGCTCATAACATTCTTTGCTACTTTGTCTACTATTTCCTTTTGGTTCTCAAACTCACGAGCCTCGTTGACAACGGGGATCATCACCTCAGCCAAAACTTCCTTCCCCTCTTTTTTGACCTCGCAGGCCGCTTCAAAGATCGCTCTCGCCTGCATTTCGGTGATTTCAGGATATGAAATTCCGAGCCTGCAACCCCTGTGACCAAGCATCGGATTCAGTTCAGATAGGGAAGATATCTTCTGCACCAGCCTATCCTCTCCAATGTTCATCTCCTTGGCGAGCTCGCGAATTTGCTTGGGTTTTTTAGGGAGAAATTCGTGCAGTGGGGGATCCAGCGTTCTTATTATCACGGGCAAACCTGCCATTTCGTGGAAGAACTTCTTAAAATCTTCCTTTTGCATTGGCAGCAGCTTTGAAAGAGCCTTCTTTCTTTGCTCAATGTTGTCAGTGAGAATCATTTCCCTCATGGCTCTTATCCTTTCCTCACCGAAGAACATGTGCTCAGTCCTGCACAGTCCTATTCCCTCTGCCCCAAAACCGTGGGCAACTCTTGCCTGCTCTGGAGTATCCGCGTTTGCCCTTACCCCAAGTCTTCTTACCTCATCCGCGTAACCAAGCAACTTTCCAAACTCTCCTTTGAGAGATGCGGTGACCTTGGGAACTTCTCCCATCATTACCCGCCCAGTAACCCCATCCAGCGTGATCGTGTCGCCATTCTTAACTACCAGATTCTTGACTCTAAACTCATTCTTTGCATAGCTTACAGAAATCGACTCGCAGCCAACAATGCACGGTTTTCCCATCGCACGGGAAACAACCGCCGCGTGACTGGTCATTCCTCCTCTCTGAGTAAGAATTCCCTCGCAGGCATGCATTCCTGCTATATCCTCGGGGGAAGTTTCGAACCTGACTAGGATTGAGGGTTCTTTCCTCTTGTTTAACTCCACGGCATCCTCCGGCTCAAAAACAACCCTGCCTGTGGCTGCCCCTGGGGAAGCTGGGAGCCCCTTAGCGACTGGATCAACTTCTGCTTTTGGATCTATCATTGGATGAAGAAGCATGTCTATCTGTCTTGTCTCAACCCTTTTGAGAGCTTCTTCTTTTGTGATCAATCCTTCCTCAACCATGTCAACAGCGATTTTTACGGCGGCTAATGCGGTTCTCTTCCCTGTTCGGGTTTGCAGCATCCACAGCTTGAACCTCTCGATCGTAAATTCAACATCCTGCGTGTCTCTGTAGTGCCTTTCAAGCAGCCTGCAGGTCTTCGCGAGTTCAGTGTATGCCTTGAAATTTTCATTTTTTAGTTCATCAATGGATTTCGGCGTACGAATTCCCGCCACAACGTCCTCACCCTGTGCATTTGTCAGGTATTCACCATAGAGATGATTCTCTCCATCGGCGGGATTTCTCGTGAATGCAACGCCTGTTGCCGAGTCTTCGCCCAGGTTGCCAAAAACCATGGTTTGAACGTTGACTGCAGTTCCCAGAGAGTCTGGAATGTTGTTGATTTTCCTGTAGGTTATGGCTCTCTTGTTGTTCCACGATTCAAACACCGCATTGATTGTCAACAGCAGTTGCTCTCTCGGGTCTGAGGGGAATGGCCTCTTGGCTTCTCTCTTCACGATTGACTTGTATTCATTGACAATCCTCTCATATCCCTTCGGTGAAATGTCCTTATCAAACTCGGCTCCTTCTTCCTTTTTAACGGATTCGAGCACCTTCTCGAATTTCCCAAGCGGGACTTTTAGAACAATGTCACTAAACATCTGAATAAACCTTCGGTACACATCAAAGACAAAACGCTTGTCGCCTGTGCTCTCGATAATGCCCTCGACGACTTCATCAGTAAGACCCAGATTCAGAACTGTGTCCATCATTCCAGGCATTGAGATGGGCGCACCTGAACGAACCGAAACGAGCAGAGGATTTTTCTTGTCGCCGAATTTCTTTCCTGTCATTTTTTCTGTTTCGGCGAGCGCCCGGTCGATCTGCTCCTCGCATCCATCCGGAAGACTTTTGTCGTTATTGTAATACTCTAGACAGGCTTTTGTGGTTAGCGTAAATCCAGGTGGGATCGGTAAATCTAGCGTTGTCATTTCAGCAAGATTTGCGCCTTTTCCTCCCAACCGGCTCTTCATTTTAGCGTTTCCTTCTTTAAAAAGGTAAACCCATTTTTCTGACATTTTCATCACTTTCAAGGTGCGTAAAAGCACCTTAACTATTTAAAATTAATCACTCATGCTCTTCCGCTCTTCCAGCACAGGTTTGAAGGAGGGGGGAACTCATAAAAAGATTGGTTTTTGAGGACACAGTCCGAAAATCTAGCGAAGGCTCTCTCTTCTAACTATCGAGAAATACCAAAAACGAGAAATCACTGGATTTTTAGAAAGCGCCTTTTGAGCAAATGCGGCTACTCCAAAACACGAAACTTTAAAGGCAGAGGGATATTATCGTACAGGTGCTGTATAAATTAACGATGCTCGACAAAAAAACCTACGAGGATAGCCTGAGGGAAATGACCTCAATAGGTGGGGGGCATGCGGCAACAAAGCTCTCTCAGATGATTAACAAAAAAGTGAGTATTCAGGTACCCAGAGCCTGGTTTGGGAGAATGGATGAGAACTTTTTTCAGGGCGAAAAAAAGGTAATTGCAGTTTCGAACAACTTTGGAGTCATAAAAAGAGGCTTGGTTGTTCAGATGATTAGCCAACCAACTCTGACAAATTTGCTAAGGCTTTTTCTTGGTCAGGAAATTAAGGAATTTGGAGAAATTGAAAGATCGGCACTGCTGGAGTTGTCAAACATCCTCGCAGGAGGCATGGTGAGTGCTGTTGCTGATCTGATAGGGGAGATCATGTCAATGGAAGTGCCTAGGATGCAGATAGATCTGCCGCTTTCCGTCATAAAGGGAGCGGTCGAAATGCAAAGGGAAATTTTGGGCTGGACATACTTTTCAACGGTTAACATATATCCCGAGGGAGAGAGAATTTCAATAGTGTTATCATTGTTTCCATTTTTTGATTTGGTGAAGGACATGTGGAAACTGAGGTGAATCTTTGTTAAGAAAAAGTTTTCTAACGAAGAGTGGAAAGGATGGCATCAAATCTTTCTCTTTGCTTTTTTCAAAATATCAAAATTCCCAGTTTCGATAACAATGGTCTCGTCTCTAACGCGCTTAAAGAACACGTAGGTGTCTCCCACCTTCAAAGATTGTTCGTTCCGTGGAGGGAAGAGACCCAATTTGTGGAGGGGGGCATCTATGGGTTTTAAATGCTGGTTTGACGACCAAGCCTCCGTAAAATTATACCAGGAATTGTAAAATTCGAGTGCATCCTCTCTGGAGTCCCATCTCTGCTTTGAAATCAGCAAATAATCGCTTTCATTTTCGTAATACGCGTATCTGTCCCCGTTCCAACCCTCAGCCGAAGACCTCGCCTCTTCTTCTGACAGGTGATAACTGAGGACCAGATATATCATGGCTTCGCCAAACACATTTTCATCGATCACCCGCCAACCTGCTTGATTTCTGATGGGCTTGGATGGCAGGGAAACCTTTCTCCCTATTTCTCCCTCGAGATATTTTTCGGGATGCATAACCTGCTCGGTGGTGGTTGGAGGATTCAGAAAGGCGTTGTTGATTCCTTGCAGGTCTTCCCTCAGATACAGGTTAAAAACAAAATCAAGCCCCTGAAAGTAGGGAAAATTCATTATTTTCTCAATCAGGGGATCCAACTGAGGACCTTCTTGGATTCTTCCCATGGCATAATTCATTAACTCGCTTCTTTCTTCCTCTGTAAGCCCGCCCATCTTATTCATCAAGTAAGCCTGCGTCATAAAGGTTGCATCTCCCTCGATTAGAGTAAGGAATGCCAGGGCTTCGTCATCGTTTGTTTCGTTGGCCTCCATTAACTCAAAAACCTCAGGGAAATGTTGATGTTGCAGGGCGTGAGTAAGCTCATGGATGCATGTTACTTTTCTCCAAAAAATTGGTTCAGTTCCGCCTATTACTTCATAAAAAAATTTTTTGTCGGTGTCATAAAATCCAGCAACCCCTTCGGTATAGGAACCAACCAT
>DUKC01000160.1:7261-7808 GCA_013329495.1 Thermoplasmata archaeon | reverse complement strand
GATAGCCTTTCTAAACCCAACGTTCATGCGTGTTTTGCATAGAACCTCTACTTCACTTCTTCTTACTTTTGGCCAAAAATTTTACTATTGTAGCTGACTGCCTTTTTCCGTTAGGGAAGATAAGGCTAAGCCCGACAAAGAGGATTAAACTCAAGAGGATTCCTGGAACTACAACTCCCCAAACCCCAAAAGATATAACGCCCAGCGCTTCTAATTTGACTACTGTGCTGCCGGCAAGAATTGCAACAAACACACCAACTTTGCTGCCATTTTTCCAAAAGTGACTTAACAGGTACGGAGCAAATATTCCTTACGGCCAAAAAAAACTGAAAAAAATAAAAAGGATGATAAAAACAAAACAAAACAACACATCTCAAAAATGCTAATTCCTTGGCTCACAAAAGACAAAAAATTGCTGATGATGGCCTATTCGGGGGAGTCTCTTAGAGATGCAAAGGGAAACGTCATTGGAGGCGTTTTTATCGGAAGGAACATCTCTGCTTTGCAGATGGCAGGGATCACCGCAACAAAAGTTCTGAACAAAAGA
>DUKC01000160.1:0-7211 GCA_013329495.1 Thermoplasmata archaeon | reverse complement strand
CATTGATTGTTGGTGAACCTTCCTTGAAAATACTGCAGGGAGTTGTTGATGGATACAACGGAAGGTTCAACAGGAAAATTAGGATAGAAAAAGGTATAACTCCCGTCAATGTGCCTAAAGAAGAATGGTCTTCTTTCATAGAGTTCATGTTAAACACCTTTTATGAGTGCGTGGGTCCGACAACTTTTGAGTGTGCAGAAGGGATTAGGTCTATTGAGGATATTGTTAAGAAGACCAAAGCTAGGTATGGCGACAAATAGGTTTGATTCACTCAAAATAATTGGATGAACGAATGGTCAGTGAAGAAATCCTGACTTGAATTTTAGGCATTTCCACCCAGCTGTGTAAACGCAGATTTCGAGCTTAATTTTAACGCAGTAAGCTCGGCTGAGCAACCCTATGCATAAGACTTACTTTCTGAATTATGCAACGCAGTTTTTCATTCACAAATCTATGCTAACCCTCCATTTCTTAGCAAATTTATGTCCTTTAAAGTAGATCCGGAACCGTTAAAATTGTAATCTTTTTTTCCTTATCCTTTTTGCCACTCTTTCAATTTCTTTTTCGCTTTCCTCAAGGCCAAAAACAAATTTTTTGTTTTTTATCTTCCACCCTCCATCAACGATTACAGAATCTACTAGCGAGGTGTCCAGATTCATCAAGTTCAATTTGTTGTCAAAGGGTTTGACATCCATTATAACAAGATCAGCATAAGCACCCTCACTTATCTCTCCCACCTTCTTCTTAAACAAACTGCTTGCAATTTTCGAATTGTTCAAAAACAATATTTCATTCAAAATCTCTGAAGAAAGTACAGAAGGCCTCTTCGCACTCAGACTGTGCATGCATTGAAGAGCCTTTGTTTCTTCAATCATGTCATATCCCAATCCATCATTTCCAATTCCTACAGTGATTCCTTCTCTGAGCATGCCATCGAGCGGCATCATACCAACTCCATTGTTTGCGTTTGATCTCGGATTGGTTATAACCTTTGCATTTGTCTTTTTTAGTAATTGCAGGTCTTTTTTATTAAGATTTACGCAGTGTGCCGCCAGAGTTTTTTTGTTGAGAATGCCTTCATTCATCAGGTGTTGAATCAAAGGTTTTTTGAACCTTTTCAATGCGTCAGTAACATCTACCTTACCCTCAGCCAAGTGGAGGTGGAATCCCACATCAAGTTTATTTGCAATTTCAAAGCACTTTTGAAGTGTTTCGGAACTCAACGTGAAGGAAGCATGAAGACCAAAAAGTGCTGAAAACATCTCATCTTTTCTCCCTCCACCAAACTCCCTTGCAAATCTCTCGTTTTCTCTTATCGCCTCCCTAGCTTTCTTTTCTCCATATCTATCTGTGACCTCATAGCTCAAGCATGATCTAATCCCAAATTTCTTAAAACCCTCTGCAAGCGTGGACAGGGAACCCCTCAAAGCATTTGGCGAGGCGTGATGATCTATCAGTGTGGTGACCCCATTTCTCAGATACCTCCTGCTCGTTAGAACCGCGCTCCAGTATACAGTTTCCCGATCCAGACACTGATCGAGCTGCCACCACAAATTTTTGAGTATTCCTTCGAGATCTTCGCTTTTGTCTTTTGCTGGGAAAGCAAAAGCAAATGCGCTGTATGTATGAGTGTGGGCGCACACCATCCCTGGAAGAACAAGTCTTCCATTCACGTCTATCCTTTCTTCGTCACGCCCTTTTTTGAGAGCTTTTCCAATTCGTCCTATGACATTATTCTCAATGGAGATTGAGCCTTTTTTGATTCCTTTTCTAGAGAAGATGCTGCAGTTTTCAATTAACATTAGATTCAACTCCTGTTGTACTCTTTTTTTTATCGGGAATAAGCAGATTAAGTATTATTGCCGCCAGACTTCCTGTTGTTATGCCTGATGACAACAGCATCTTAAGGGTGAATGGCAAGCTCTCCAAGGCCTGTGGAGCAGCAGCAATCCCAACTCCAAGACTTAGAGAGATGGCAAGGATTAGCATATTCTTGTTTGACATCTCAGCATCTTTCAACAACCTTATTCCCGCGACTGTGACCATGCCAAACATGACAATAGCAGCCCCACCAATTACCGGTTGAGGTATCGTGCCAAATATCCGTCCTATTGGGGGAAAAATACCCAAGAATACAAAAAAAACTCCAGCGAGAGTTACGACCCATCTTGATGCCACTCCTGTTAGTGAGATTATTCCAATGTTTTGACTGAAAGATGAAAGAGGCATAGAATTGAAAAACCCCGCAATTGTTGATGTTGCACCGTCAGCCAAAATCCCATTTGAGAGTTTTTTGGATCCAATCTTCTCTTTACACGTTTCTTCGATTGCCAGCAAATCCCCTATCGTTTCTATCATTGAGACCACATACACCACTAAAAATGGCAGAATGGCTGAGATATTAAAGGTTAAGCCATACTTAAACGGAATTGGAAATGAAACCATCCCTCCAGCAAGCAAATTAGTCGGTTCAACCATACCCAAAGGAACTGCTATGATAAACCCTATCATCATTGAAAACAAGACGGCTCCCGCCGAAATGATTCCCCTTCCAGATCTGTTAAAAATCACTATGAGAATCATTACCGTCACTGCTAGAAGCAGATTTTTGTTTGATCCGCCTATCCACCCTATACCCACAGGCATAAAGGTGAGACCTATGAGCATTATTACGCATCCCCTTACAACTGGAGGAAATAGCTTCTTGATGGCTCCAATAAATCTGCTCAGGACGATCTCCAAAAAGCTTGCAGATATCGCACTTCCGAATATGCCAGCTAATCCATAGCACTGCCCTACCTGTATTGCAGGTACTACAAACTTTACGGAGACTCCCATAACACATGGAACTCTGGCCCCAATTGGACCGATGCCCCGAGACTGTATAATGGTGCCTACGCCGCTTGCTATCAAAGCAGCATTCACCAGAAGTGATGAATCTTCCATGGTAAGACCGAGCGCTCCACCTACTATTAGAGGAACCGCAATTATGCTTCCAAACGCAGCCATGGAATGCTGGAAAGCCAGCAATAGGGATGTCGGCAGTGGTGGAACATCATCAAACCTGTATTTTATTTCGTCCATTCAGCACACCTATCTATTTCTGTTTACTTCCAAAAATTTTCCGTATCCCTCTCTTCCAACAATTTCACCCTCCGTGCAAACGACCTCCCCTCTCAAAATTGTTTTTTCGATTTTTCCCCTCATTTTCCATCCATCAAATGGAGAATGCTTGCATTTGCTTTTCATCTCAGAAGCGTTAAACACCCATTCCTTTCTCAAGTCTATCAAGGCAAGATCAGCATCAGAGCCGATTGACACCGAACCCTTTCTGGGATACAAGCCATATCTTTTTGCTGCACTTGTGGACAGGACCTCTACTGTTCTTTCGAGAGTTATCCTTTGTTTGTTGAAACCTTCTGAAAGCACCAAGTGTGCGAGAGTTTCTACTCCTGCTATTCCAGAATACGCATCCCATATTGATTTATTCTTCTTTTCAATGTCCCAGTCGCTAGCAGCATGGTCACTCGCAACAAAATCTATGACCCCTCGCCCAAGCATATTCCACAAGATCTCGTTGTCCCTTTCGCTTCTGACAGGAGGGCTTGTTTTTGCAAGCGCTCCCTTTTCTTTTAGATCCCTCTCGTTTAACAAGAGATAATGGGGGCATGTTTCCACGCTCACATCCACCCCCTCTTTTTTTCTCCTTTCTATTTCTTTAGTTCCATTCCCCGAACTCAGATGAACGATGTGCAAACGTCCTTTTGTTTGTTTTGCTATATCTAAGGCAGAGCCAACAGAAATAAGTTCAGCTATAGGCGGCCTTGCTTTTGCCCAAAAGGTCGAGTCCTTTCTCCCATGGTACTTTTTTGTAAAATAAAGAATGGTTTCAAAATCTTCGGCGTGCAATGCCACAACCTTTCGCGTGTTTGTCAGAATGTCGAGCATTTGACCCTTGTTCACTCTCTTCAATGTTTCGATGGATGATGTGTCGTAAATTTTGTAACCTACAACCCTCTCTTCCATCTCCTTCATTTTTTTAAGAAAATCGGTGCTTGAACCAGAGACCCCTCCAAAGAGAGCATAATCAACATGCGATTTGTCTTTTATGACTCCGAGCTTGTTCTCGAGTGCCCTCAGGCTTGTCACTGGGGGCAGAGAGGTGCAAGGCATGTCTATCACGGTCGTTATTCCCCCTGCAGCAGCGCCAGCGCTTCCATGAGCAAAATCTTCTCTGAAAGTAAATCCCGGCTCATCAAAATGAACGTGTGGATCTATCGCACCCGGCATGACAAATTTGTCTTTGGCATCAATAACTAGGTCTGATGGCTGATTCACAATCTTCGATATTTTTTTGATTCTCCCCTCATCGACACCAATGTCAACTGAAGTTGTTTCGCTTCCGCTCAGAAGAATTTTGCAATTCTTGATAAGCAAGTCAAGAGTTATTGAATCACCTCACCTCTTCCTTATTTCTTCAATGCGCTCACAAATTTCTTTTTCTCTGGGCTCTATTGTTTGAACCCGGTCTAAAAGTTTTGATGTGACCTCAATGTCCTTCAGACCGCTTCCTGTTATAAGAGCCACGATCCTATCCTCTCTATCCAAATTTCCATCAATCACTTCTTTCTTGATCGCTGCAATGCTCGCCACCCCTGCCAACTCTCCAAATATGCCCGTGCTTGAAGCGAGCAGTTTTACCGCATCCAACATTTCGTTGTCACTAACTGAAACAAACTTTCCTTTGGACTCCCTCACGTCTCTCAGCGCCATTAGGCCATTTCTGGCTTCTCCCACAGCGATGCTTTCTGCCAACGTTTTTGGGGTTGTCACCTCTGGTTTTTCCTTGTTTCTGTCAAAAGCATCCTTTAATGGCTTGCAACCCTCGGCTTGAACCCCTATAAGCCTCGGCAATTCGTCAATAATTCCGACCTCTTTTAATTCTCTAAAACCTTTCCAAACGCTGCTAATGATACAGCCATCGCCTACTGGAACAACTACAAGATCTGGAACCTTCCAATCCAGCTGTTCAGCTATTTCAAATGTTACCGTCTTCTTTCCGTCCAGAGTGTAAGGATTGTATGCTGTGTTCCTGTTATACCAGCCATACCTCTCCGTTATTTTGTTGCAGAGCTCGAAGCATTCATCATAGCTGGCATTTATCTTGAGGATCCTTGCGTTGAACACCTGCAGCTGAACCAATTTTGGCAGTGACATGGATCTCGGGGCAAAAATGTAGCTTTCAAGCCCCTCAGCTGCCGATATTCCCGCAAGAGATGAAGCAGCATTTCCTGTTGAAGCGCAGGCCACTGTTCTGTAACCCAGCTCTTTTGCTAAAACCGCAACGACAGCGCTCGCTCTATCTTTTAGGGAGCCTGTTGGATTTTTGGTGTCGTCCTTAATCCAGATTTCCTCTATACCAAGCTCTTTTTTTAATGACTTGGATTTGTAGAGAGGAGTCGAGCCAACCAGCAAATTGCTTCTGTTTGTTGTTGGCAAAAACTCACTATATCTCCAGAGGTCTTCGCCTTTAAAGTTTCCCTCTATTTCTTTATAATCATAAATGGTTTCTAACACGCCACCACACTTTGGACAGTTGTAAAGCACCTCAAACGGTTTAAAAAAACTTGAACATTGGCTGCACTTCAAATCCAATAACTTCTTATTCATCTTCAAGAAAGAGATATCCAAATTAATTTAAGGTTTTTTATATTTTCGCCATATCTATCTTAATTATCTTAATTATCAAACCTGAGTTTCAAATCAAACTGTGTTTCCCTCCTGTAAAAGCGTAGTGGCTAATGAACATTAAATTAGCCTACTTTTGCACATACTGAGCCATTCTGAAAATATTGAACAACCTTGCTTCAACAGCATCCATCTCCTCAACCACATGCCTTACCTTCATCCCTTCCTTGGAGACCATCACACCAATCTTTATCCGCTCCAATGCAGAGACCAGCTCAACCAATGAGATACTCTCTTCTCTCAACTTCCAGAGCATGTACCTATAGAACAGCAAGCCTAGGACACACAAGAAGATATGAACCTTGATGGGAAGGTCGTTCCTGTGATAGATTGGCGTGACCGGGATCAGCAAGCGATCCTTGAGAAACTTGAAATCCTCTTCGACCTCCCAGAGGCTCTTGTAGGTTTTCACCAGATCCACGCTGGATAGGTTTGGGTTATCTGTGAATATCACCGTCTTTCCAAAACCTTGAAGGAGCTCCTTTTCTTTTTTCTCTACTATCCACGTCCTCACATCAAATTTTTTGTCTAGTGTCGCCCCCACATGAAACTTAAACACCGCTCTCCATTTCTTGGGAACAACGTCTGAGAGCCTATCTCTAATTGATTCCGAGGTGGGTTTCCTCCCTCGCTGGGGAGTTGAGAGTGAGGCTTTTATCTTCTTAGCTTCAGCCAAAAACATCTTTTTTGCCCTCTCATAACCTCTCTGTTGCTTCCTCCTGCTGGCCTCGTTAAACCCCACAACAACAGTAAAACTTCTTCCGAACTTCTCCAGGGTTGCCCTGTACCCAAGAACCTCATTCCCCTTGCTGTTGGTGTACAAATGGGAGTATTGAGAAAGAGGCACCCCCCATCAAGTCCAAGCAATCTCTTCTCCTCAATGAGCCCACAATGTGCATCCTGTTCCTGAGTTTCTTGACAACATTCTGGGAGATGCATCCCTTGTCGATAACAAGTGCGATATCCTTGGGTTCTGACCCGATGTCTTCAACCCGCTGAACAATATCCTCAATTAGGTTGTCAATTACCAGGTGGTCATTCCAATTACCAGGATAAATCCCCATTGGAATTGGGAGGTTATCGGCTGTCACCGCTATGGCAGTTCCAACCAGGTTATTACCACGTTTTTCATCCTTGGCATTCCCCGGTCTGGCAAGCGTTCTTCCCTCCGCTTCTCCTGGGTCGAGTTCAGTAGAAAAATTCGTTGTATCAAAGAAGATGCTGCTGGTGCGATGACCAAGAGCTGCAAGTCTATTGCACAACTCTTCGGTCACGGCTTTCATTCTTTCATCGGTGAGATAGCTCATCTGATTCAGGAAGTTCTGGCAGCTCAAAGAGTGGTCAAATCTCCAGAGATACCTGGGGTATGAGTGATCAAACCAGTCCTGCATTCCATTTTTACTCACGGGAAGTTCCATCCTGCCCATAATGAAAGCGAGCATGTATTGCCCCGCGGTAAGCAC
>DUKC01000052.1 GCA_013329495.1 Thermoplasmata archaeon | reverse complement strand
CCTTTGCTGGACCTTAGAAGGATATAACCTGTATTTGCAGCTTTGAAGTTTCATACTATAGATATAGAATATGGGTATATAAACTTTATGCATTCATCCCACGAATAAATTATGGGCTTTCTTGCATTGATATTGTAAAAAGCATGCTACCCTGAAAATTAAATCTCAAAGCATGGAGCTCAAGCTAGTCTCTATGGTTCTCTTTATTTCTTTGTCGAGTAATGGGGGAAGTCCTCTTATGTCCACGTTCAAGAACCCTCTTACTATTACCGCCGTTGCCTCCTCCTCGCTTAACCCTTTGGTCATGAGATAGAAGATCTCTTCCTCTGCAATTTTTCCTATCGCTGCTTCATGCGACAGGTCCAAGTCCTTGAGGCCTGCCCTCAGTTCTGGGACAGAATAGACAAACCCTTTGTCACCGAGAATAAGCCCCCTGCATTCCAAATGACCCCTTACGTTTTTTGCCTGCCCGTCAATATCTCCTCTCACGTAAGCATTACCACCGGTGCTTATCACTCTGGAGATCATTTCCGTCTTGCTTCCCTCTGCTTTCAGGACTGTTCTGCTCCCGACATCAATGTTGCTGCCCTCTGGTGCAACAAGGATTGTGTTGTACCTAACTGTAGAGTTCTTTCCCACGCAATAGCTGGTCGGATACATCTGCGTGCTCCCACTCTTTCTCATGTTTATGTAGTTGCTTAAAAAAGTTCCGTTCTCCTCGACTATCGCAGCACTTCTCGGTCTAACAATGACGTTTTCGCCCCAACTGTGAATCATCGTGAAGCTGATTGTAGCATTTTTCTTAACAAAAAATTCACTTATTCCGATGTGAAGTGCATCTTTTGTTCCTTCGCCAACAGCACATCCAGTTATCACATCAAGCTTTGAGCCTTCCTCTGCAATGATCAGGTTGTGGACACTCTGGACTGTTCCCTTCTTTTTAATGTATAAGCATGCCTGGACAGGAAACTCACTCTTTGCGTGAGGCAACGCTCTTATGAAATAGCCCATTGGTCTGTGAAGTTGAGAATAGGCCGTGAACTTATCCTGATCCACTGCTACTGCCTTCCACCAGTAGTCCTTCAACCATCCATACTTTTTCAGAGCCCTTGAGATGCTCATTATTTCTATACCCCTCTGCAGCTGACGCTCTTCGAGCACAGAACTGTCAAACTGAAGATAAGAGCCAGACCTGCTCTTCTCCTGGACGCCAACGTCCGAGAGTTTCTTTCTGTCAGCCTTGCTGACCTCGGCCTTCTTGAGGTTCTCCCCCTCTTCCTTGTATCTCCCCAAATCGACGTCTTCCCCAAATTTGGATTTTTTGTTCACTGCCTTTAAAGCTAGTTTGTTGAGCCTTTCGTTCAGTTCTGTTTCATGCATTCGGCACACCCCTCATAACCATTCTCCTTTATTCCCTCTAAAATCTCTTCTGGATTTCCGCTACATATTATAGAACCATTCATAATAACAAAAGCCCTGTCAGCCTTCACATACTGCATTATGCTTCCCATGTGAGTTATTATGAGCCCTGACATCTCCCTGAAGCGTGGCTTGATGTCTTTTTTCAAGATCTTGTTTATCTCCCCGCCAATCAGTTCGAGATTCTCTATGTCAACACCTGAGTCGGGCTCATCCAGAAGAGCAAGTGCGGGCTTAAGAAGCAGAAGCTGCAGCAGCTCGGACCTCTTTAGCTCTCCCCCTGAAAAGCCCATGTTTAGGTCCCTATCAAAAAAATTTTCCATGTTAATGTTTTTCGCTATTTTTTTGATAGCTTCTTTGTCATTTGTAATTGCTCTGAGAATGTCAATAAGTTTTACACCTCTCACAGCGGGCGGGTACTGAAAGGAGATTCCGATGCCCAACTTGACCCTTTCGTTTGGCGACATGCCGATTATGTTTCTTCCGTTGAAGATTATCTTGCCACTATCGACATGGTATTTCTGGTTACCTATTATTGTCTGCATGAGAGTTGATTTACCCGACCCATTTGGTCCAAGCAGCACGCAAGTTTCTCCCGAATTTATCCTGAGATTTATGCCGTTCAGTATCTTTTTTCCCTCAACACTAACTTCCAGATCCTTTACTTCAAGCACTCCCATCCATGCCTCCTTTCAGCCTCTTTTTTACTTCCTCGGCATGCCCTTTAACTCTTACTCTTCTCCATATATAAAATGTTTTTCCTGTAGGACCAATTAGAAACGTGCTTCTGACCACGCCCCAAAATTCTCTGCCATAAAGCTTTTTCGGTTGCCAAGCTCCATATTTATCAATTACTTCTCGGTCAGGGTTGCTGAGCAGCCTAATACTAAGGTTGTTTTTAGATGCAAATTTGCGATGACTATCTGCCGAATCAGGACTAATCCCTATAATCTCTGCGTCCATTTTTTGGAAATCGTCCAAAGCATTTGAAAAGTCTAAGGCTTCGGCTGTGCATCCCCTGGTATTGTCCTTGGGATAAAAATAGAGGACAACCCATTTTCCCCTAAAGTCTTTCAAACAAATATTTCTGTTATCTTTATCTGGAAGACAGAATTCTGGGGCTTCATCTCCAATCTCGAGTCTTTTGCTCACTTTTCCACCTTCTTAGGACGAGCCAACTTGGCCACTTTGTTTCGTTTCTCCTTTTTTGATAATCTGTTTGCCACTGGATTAAACTTACCATACAGCTCTTTATGATAAACTGGCTTATCAATCCTGTAGATCACACCTATCGGGAGTTTTTCTTTTCTTCTTGCAACTGCCATAGCATCCTCATAACTCTCTGGGGTTTTTTCGAGAATCTCAACCAACTCGTTGTATCTTTTGTAGGTGTTGTTGAAACTGACACAGGGTTGAAGCACATTCACGTATGAGAATCCTTCATGTTCTATCGCCTGAGCTATGGTGTCTGCCAGGAGACCAATCTTTCCCGAGTATCCTCTTGCAACAAATGTGGCGCCCGCCTCAAGCATCAAAGTCAGAGGATTTAGAGGCTCTTCCACATTTCCTTTAGGCGTAGACGGGCTTTTAAAACCCTTTTCGCTAGTTGGAGTGTATTGTCCTGTCGTGAGGCCATAAACACCATTGTCATGCACAATAACTGTGATATCTGCATTTCTCTTTGCTGCAAATATCATGTGAGATATGCCTTCTCCCAGAGCGTCTCCATCTCCTGCAAAAGCCACGACCTTTAGATCGGGATTTGCAAGCTTTATGCCCTGCACTGTGGCCATCGACCTGCCGTGAATTGAGTAAAAGCCACTCAGCCTGAGATAATCAAATATCTTTGCGTGACATCCAATCCCAGCGGATATCATGATGCTGTTTCTCTTTATTCCCTTTTCTTCTAGCTTCCTGACAGCTTTTTTGAAGGCGTTGAGTATGCCAAAGTTTCCGCATCCTGGGCACCATGTGTTTACAGCGTAAGTTGTGAGATCATCCATCCTAAACCACCTCTTTTATTTCTTCCGCCAGCTCAATTGGGTCAAATGGTCTGCCATCATATTTTTTTATTACTTTTTGCGCTTTTATGCCCACATTTTCTTTCAATAAGGAAGCAAACTGACCTATCGAACTCTGCTCCACCACTATGCATTTCCTGTCCTTGTATCTTTCAAGCTCCCAAACAGGCAGAGGCTCCACATACCTGGGCTGAACCACCGTCGCGTCGATGTTTCCATGCCTTAGGGCTTCTAATACGCTCATCGTTGTTGATCCATAGGTAAATATTGCTGGTCCTTTATTTCCAAAAACATTCACCGTATGGATGCTCTTCATGTGTTTTACGAGGGCTTCATGTTTTTTGATTCTTTTATTATGCATTCCTACTATTTTTTCTGGTTCCTCGGTCGTTATACCAAGCTCATCGTGCTCATAGCTGTTCCATTTAATCAGTTCTTCGGAAGGTGGGAAAAGCAATGGCGACATCCCATCTGAAGTGTCAAGGTACCTCTTGAATTCTCCTTTTTTGTGGAGCAGAGGTTCTGCCCATTTTGCCTTGCTGACATCGAGATCGACATTTTTCCTCCCTTCTTCCATGTGTTTTTCTGTCAGCAAAACTCCAGGCGTTTGGAACTTCCAAACCAACTCAAGCATTTCTGAAGCAAGATAAAACGCTTCCTCGACAGTTCCTGGAGATGAGACTATTCTTGGAAATTCTCCCTGTCCTTGGCGGATGGAGTATTTCAAGTCTCCTTGCTCAGTGTATGTGGGAACTCCTGTTGATGGCCCTGGGCGCGACCCGAGAACAAACAATACAGGGGCCTCTGACATTCCAGCGAGAGAGAAAGTTTCCTGCATCAAGGAAAAGCCTCCTCCACTGCTTGCTACCATCGCCTTCGCTCCAGCAAAGGTCGCTCCAGTTGCCATCTGCGCCACAGCAATCTCATTCTCAGGATGAACAGCCACTATGCCGAGGTCCTCGGAGTGCCTCGCCAGATAATGCAAAATCGATGTTGAGGGCGTCATAGGATATGCAAAATAGATATCAAGACCTCCTGCGGCAGCACCGAGAGCTATGGCTTCATTTCCAGTCAGCAGAACTCCTTTACTTTTTCCCTTCTCTAGTGAAAATTTGCCGCCTATTTCTTGATATGCAGCATCGTAAATTGTCGAAGCATACGAAACATTGTTTTCCACTTCCCTTTTATACTGCTTTTTAATCAGATCAACGAGCTCTTCTTTTTCCATACCTATGGTTGCGGCTAAAATAGCAATTGAACTCAATCCAGATATTAATTCACGATTTGGATACTTCTTAGCCTCCGATGAGATTGGCAAAGAGATAACCCCCTCTTCCTTTACAGCAGAATCACAGGCCATGGTTCCATTCTCTTTCAGGTGATTCCTGTGGATCTCATAGCTTTTGCTATCCAAGGCCACTACTAAGTCTGCTTTCATGTGTTGGCTTGTAACCTCGTCTGTTGAGGTGCTAACTACGGAAAAGTTGTGCCCTCCCTTTATCAGGCTAGGATAATCATCCATCTGAAATGAGTTTCTTCCCATTTCTAAAAACAACTGTGATGCCACGGTTCCCGCTTTCCTAACTCCTTGTCCTGCTTTGCCCCCTACAATAAAGGTAAATACCTCTCTTCTCATTTTTTATCCTCCTCCAGAAAATCAATCGATTTGCCTTATTTCAAGCGTTTTTCCTATTTTCTGCGTTTATACCCGCTTGTATCACATTTTAATTTTCTAATCCCTTTTTAATTTATGCTTTTTGCAGTTTAATCTGCAACCTTATGCTCAAGATTCTAGAATGGGGTGCCTTCAATTTTTATAACAAACCCATAATCCCTTATTCTCCGATTCTTAGCGATTTCTGTTTCCAGTTCTCCTTACAACAATAAAAATATGGTTATCCTCCCATTGAAGCAATGGAGACCGCTTCTTTTGGATAGATTTGGCTAAGGTTTATTTGGATTTTTATGCTCTCTCGAACCTAAAAGCTACTTTTAATTTACTTTTTCAGCTTCAAATCCTCTAGAAGATTCTCCAGATCCTCTTCGTGCTCGACCTCATCCGCAAGTATGTCAACGACTAGCTGATAGGTGATAGGATCTTTTCCATGAATGATGTCAATTAACTTTTGGTAGACACCAATAGCGCACTGTTCTCCTTTTATGTTCTGCTCGAGAATCTTTTTTGCTGAGGGGTCTTCTGGAGCAACGTATCCACAGTTTGTCTGCCTGTACCAGTCCTCAGGCTTTAGGAGAGGTGTGCCACCGAGCTGGAGTATCCTTTCTGCCAGGTCTTCAGCATGCTCAAGCTCTTCCTTCGCATGCTCCACCAATTCTGCTTCAACTGCTCCTCTTAATGGTCCCTTCACGACCTTTGCACCTATCCAGTATTGGTAGTATGCCAACCATTCATCAGCATATGCTTTGTTTAGCAAATTCGAGAGTTCTTTCACATCCATATCCACTATTTCTCTTCCTTTTCTACCCATTTTTAAATCATCCCCCCCGTTAGGGTTCTATAGGTTTATCTCTTTACGCCTTTTAAACTTTTACTCTTTCCGGCACTTTCTAAAAATCCAGTG
>DUKC01000059.1 GCA_013329495.1 Thermoplasmata archaeon | reverse complement strand
TTCTGCGTGGTGATATTGTAAATAGGTTACCTTCTACAATTTTGGGCCAAATTTCTCAGTTTTGCTCTATTTGGAATAGCTTCGAGTTAATTTTTAGGAAAAGCTAAGCTCTTTTTTGCTGAGAATTTGGTTTATTTTGCCTTGCTTCTTTGGACATTCGGAACTACTGAAGATATCGTTAAGTATATTAACCGTGTTGGGTAATCTTCTTTTTATGAAAATAAGCACCGCCATTCTTATGGCTATCATGATTTTGGGCGTTGGAATAACGGCTTTCTGGGGAGTGAGCATGTATGTGCTTGTCAAGGATAGTATATACGATTATCTGGAGCAAGACATGGATGAGAGGTTGGATTTCAGCAAAAATCTGTATTCATTTTATTTGGATAAAGTTGAGGCTGGCATTATCAGTAAGGAGGAAGCCCAGAAGGAAGTTGCGACAATTATCTGCGGTGAAATGCAGGCAAATGACACAAGAGATATTATGCAGGGCCTTCATAAAGGGAGTGGGTATCTGAATGCATGGGAACCATCCACAGGGACATGCATCATTCATCCTTTCTTTGAGGATAAAAAGGTTGAAAATCTAACGCCAAACATGAGGGACCTCATTGACCGAACTGCCAAGGGGGAAGAAAGGTTTGAGTATACTTGGGAGGGGGTAAAAAAAATTGATAAGGCGATTTATTCAAGAGAACTAGATGTTTGTTTCTATCAAACCGCCACCCTCGACGAATTTTTAACTCCAACCAAGATAGTGAGGGGGTATGCCCTTGGCATGGGTACCCTAGTTATTATAATTAGCTTCATTTTTTCGTTATTCATAACCAACAAGATAAGCAGACCCATAGTAGATCTGGTTGAAATAACAGATTTGGTCGCAGGAGGAGATTTGACCAAGCAGGCTCCGGTCTATGGACATGCGGAGCTGAAGCGGCTTGGAGAGAGCTTTAACACCATGATCAGCTCCCTCAAAAGCATGATATCCCTTGTCCTGGCTAACTCCAAAGAGCTTGAAGAAAGTTCGATTGTTATTGCAAGCACAAGCTCTCAAGCAGCGAAGGTCTCAATTCACCTAACTGGAGTCACGGAAGAAATTGCAAATAGCAGCATAAGGCAGAGTGATTCTATGGAGGAGGTAGCACAAAACATTGGAAAAATAGAGGAGTTTGCAATATTTGCAGGCAAAAAAGCTAAGGAAGGAAAAGCGCTGATAGAAAAAGGGATTGGTTCTGTGCACAAGATCCTAGCAGACGTAGATAAGTTGAAAAAAAGTATTGATGAGATGCTTGCTAAAATAGACAATTTAATTCCCTTCATAAGTCCAGTTGCAGAATCTATAATTGACATATCCGGACTTGCACTTAAAAATTCAGATGCTTGCAGGGATACATTCAAGAGAATTGAAAATCTAAGCACCAACATTGAAGAAATTGAAAAGACTGCTGAAAGCTTGTCAGTTCTTGCCACCAAACTCAAAGATTCGTTACGTAAGTTCGAAGTTTAACTAAGGTGCCATAACCAAAGATATTCAGAGATCCTTGAAAGTTGGAATACGCATTTCTTCCTAAAAGTTCAAGAGGTTGATGTGAAAAAAAGCTTCCAGCAGGAGAAGATGTAAAACAAGTTCTATAGTTTCGAGAAAAGGCAATCTAAAACAATCTAATTTGGTGGAATAGCTAAGTAGAACACAGGTGGTTTTTCAATTGATAGAATTCACAGTTCGCGACCGGGGAAAATACGCATTTTTTAGACCCAGATTAACACAATGGTTAATTTTATATATTTTTGATCTATAAAAATCAGAGGAGTATAAAATTATACAATTTTCAATTGGAGGGATGAGGGCATTAAACAGGCTGTTAAATCAAAGGTTTAAAAGAGGATTTGCTTGGGTGGGTGAGGTGCAATAAGGAATATCTTATAAAAATAACTCATGTTGCTCGAGAAACGTTTGAGGGAGGTAGAGAGATAGTATGACTTGCAGTGTGACTTGCATTCAAAAGTGTGATTACCACACGATGGATATAGAATCTTTGTTGGCTCCTTTGGGGGGCATTAAAAAGTATGTGGGGAAGGGAGACAAAGTCTTGCTTAAGGTTAATCTCCTTGCCCCGAAAGAACCTTCAAAGGCAATTACCACACATCCAGCTGTTGTGGCTGCTGTCGCTAATGCAGTCCTTGATGCGGGGGGAGAACCTTATGTGGGGGATTCGCCTTCTGGCCTTTTCAACAGAAGTTCGCTCAAGAGAGCGTATCGAAAATCAGGGCTGTATGACCTTGTAAGAAGAATGGATTTGGAACTTAATTACGACATAAGCTCAAAAAGAGTGCTTGTTCCCTGTGGAAAAAAGCTAAAAAAAGTATCAATAAGCAACTATATTCTCAAGGCGGACAAGATTATAGCCCTTCCAAAGATAAAAACCCATGACTTAATGGTAATGACTCTCGCTACAAAGATAATGTTTGGTGCTGTACCTGGATTGACCAAAGCAAAATACCATTCAATGTTTCCGAGAAAGAGGCTATTTGCAGACATGCTGCTTGATGTGCTTTCAACAGCGACTCCAGACCTTTTTATAATGGACGGCGTTTGGGGGATGGAGGGAAATGGCCCCCGAAGTGGGAAACCCGTAAAACTAGGGGTTATGCTCGCTTCTGAAAATGCCCTTGCGATGGATCTCGCTGTGTGTGAAATGTTAGGAATAGAACCTCTCGTGATTCCAACTCTTAAAAGAGCAAGGATAAGAGGAATGTGGCCCAAAAATATCAAATATCCCCTTCTCTCACCGAGCGATGTGAAAATCAAGGGATTTGAACTGCCTTCAACCGCCAGAAAGAAAACAAAATTAAGGCCCAGACCAAATGACAGATGCATAGGATGCGGAAAATGCGAAGAGATATGTCCTAGAGGTGCAATAAAAGTAGCAGAGGGAAAAGCAGAGGTGACCTATTCACGCTGTATAGGATGCTATTGTTGCCGTGAAGTGTGCCCAGAGGACGCCATAGACTTGGTGGCAGTAAAATAAAAGACTTAACGGTTGGGCTGCGGCTGATAACGATAAAAGCACTTTGATGTTTTCTATTTGGACAGACGACGGGGCGCAGTGAGGCTGCCTTTTTTCTTTATCTGCGCGATTCTTAACACTTTTTCTTTCAGTTCCTTGGGAATCCTGTCATTTTTTTGTAGTGCTCTCTCTAAAGTATACTCGTCCAACGTGGAAAGGCTATCCCAATAACCAGAGGATTTGAGCAAACCCACGAGCTGTTCATAGGAATCGCTTCCTTTAGGAGGCAGATCGAGAGAAGGTTCCCAATTTATTCCAATTCTGAAACTCTCATTTTCAACATTTTCTAGTCCGTTTTGCATAGCATACTCTAAAATCTTTTTTTCCACCTTTTCAAGCTCTTTAACGGTTTTTTCTTTCCTCTCCCAAAGCTTTATCCAATCGTTGACTAGCCTCACCCCCGCATTGGCTGAATACTCTGTCGGCTTCGCTTCAGACAGAATGGCAAGATGCTTTCTCTTTGGACAGTATGACTTGAATTCGCACCAGTCGCACAAAAGAGATTCTCTGGGCTCAAACTCAGTGCTCGACTCGATCTGGCCTATCAATTCCAACGCTTTGGCTTTTGCTCTCTCTATTGACTGTTGTGTGTGAGCCACCCTCATCTCTTGGTCCTGAATAAGATAGTGCCAAACGCAGGAGATAGGCTTTTGAATGTTCCACTCCCTTTGAACGCCCATTGAATATAGGCCAAGTTGGAGTTCATTGGTCAGCCTGTATTGACTGGGCAGATAATGAGATGTTTTGTAATCATGTATTTCTATAAGGTCTCCCCTCTGCGCGAGCCTATCGATTCTACCTTCAATCCAATGACCCCCATCAATAGGCGCTCTTATTTTTCTTTCCAGTCCAAGGGTTGTGTCGCAATCAAAGGGGTAATAATGATTCCAATAATGTTTAAGACATGTTATTCCCGTGGCCTTAAAATGCTCTGGTCCGTAATCCTTGTTAACTATCAGAATGCGCTCTTTCTTATCCCCCCAATCCGCATCCCACCTTTCTGTGTATCTCTCGAGGATTTCGTCGAGAGAAGGGAGCTTTGAGTGCATGACATCCTTGTACAACATCTGCAGTGCATGGTGTACTTCCTTTCCCATGAAAGCCTCTATGTTCTCCTGGAGGGATCTCATTTTGTCAATGTAACGAAGCCTATACTTAAGAGGACATTGCTCCCATGCAGTGAGCTGAGAATATGAATAGGGCTTGAGCATAAAGGACAATATTTTTTAATGTATATATCTTTAATCATTTGTTCAATATTTGTTTGATCTACAATGATGGAAGCGTACGGAATTTACGAAGACTTGCTCTCGAGTCTAAAAGATGCGAAGATAAAAGAGATAAGAATGGGGCTTCACATGGTAGGCGTGAAGAGCAAGAGGCTTGGATTGTCGTTGCTCTATCAAAATTTTGAGCATGTGGGCATTCCCAAAGCAGGCAAACTGACAAAATTATCAGGCTTGAACCTAGCAAGACATGTTTTATCTTGGAATTTTGCTGAGGCAAGCATTGGTTTAGCCACGATCAATGCTCTGATGCATCCTGAAAAAGGAGAGGGTTTGAATGCATTTGACTGGGTAAAAGAAAGGGCCAAAGGGAAAAAAATCGCCGTTATTGGACATTTTCCAAGAACAGAAGAGCTTAAGAATGAATCGAAGGTGTGGGTGTTTGAGAGAAAACCACAAAAGGGAGATTTTCCTGATTCTGCAGAAGAATATTACCTTCCAAAAGCAGATGTTGTCATGGTCACAGGCTCGGCATTGATAAACAAGACAATGCCCAGAATACTGACCCTCTCAAAAAACGCGTACACAATTGTTTTAGGACCGTCAACGCCAGTAACACGGACATGGTTTAAGTATGGGATTGATGTGGTTGCCGGCTCGAATGTTAAAGATGAAAAGATGGTGCTGAAAAAATTGAGTGAGGGTGCCACGGGATGCGATTTGGTGAGAGATTTGGAGTTTTCAATGATTTTTAACCAAGAAACAAGAGGCAAACTCTGAGCGCTACAGGCGGGTCAAAGGAATAAATAAAAAAAAGGTATTGTTTCCCTATGCAACGGAATTATCAACCCCACTGGGTTAAAGGCAAACGAAAACTTTAAGTACTTACAATATCACCACGCAGAAAGCCAACGGCTTTAGTCGTTGGA
>DUKC01000133.1 GCA_013329495.1 Thermoplasmata archaeon | reverse complement strand
CATAGTTTAGGAAGGGGACTTCTTGGCTACGAAGTTAAAAAGACGATCCAGTTATCTTTCCAGAACTCTCGATACCCTTTTAGCTTGTCTATCTCTGAGTTGCTTTAGTATGTTAATGCTCTCCATTGCCTCAGCCCTGGTCACATGCTTCAATTCTAAGACCAAGTTCTTTGGTTGAATCTCTTCAATCCTATCAAAGACTTGACCAAAGTCTATCTTGCCTTTGCCTACGGGAAGATGTTGATCACCATAGTTTTCATTTATCTCAGCCGGAACTCCCAGATTATCATGCAAATGCATATGGTAGATGTATGGGGAGAGGCAGTCAAAGAAACTCATGAGGTCAAATCCATACAAGTTTGCTGCAAGAAAGGCATGCCCAACATCCAAAACAACCTTTAGGTTGTCCTCCCTCACTAAATTAATTATCGCAAGCAACTCTTGAGGCAAAATTCCAAATCTATCCCATCCTTTCTCTTTGTGAAGATTTTCCAGCAGCAGGGTGATTGAGTAATCACCAGCAAGCTTCGAAAAAGTTTTTAGGTTAAAAAGGAGGTGCAAGAATGATTTTCTCGGATTTCCGCTGATCCTATCCCCGTGTACCACTACCCACTCGGTCCCTAAGAAAGATGCCGCCTCGAAAATGCCCCTCATAATCTTAAAATTTTTTTCTCTTACAGTTCCCAAGTCTAACAGGTTTTCATTTGTCGGGCTTGAATACGGAGCATGAAGAGAAAAGTGAGTGTCAAGGGAGGAGAGCTTGTTCAATGTCTCCCAATCTATCCTCCCTTCTTTGATAAAGTCCTTCCCTCCAACCTCTACCAAATCAACTTCGCTGGCATAGATCACTCCGTTTCTTATTTCCTTTATATTTCTAGAGTCTATGCCGATCTTCATATCAAGCATAAAAAGAGAGTTTGGTAAAGATATATGTTTTGTATGTAGAGTACGTATTCTATATTTCTGATAGGAGTAAAATGCTCCAAATTCGATCAAAGCATACAGCAAAGCATCCGCGCTCAGATCAATCTTATTAAAAAATTATCCTCATGAATAAGATAAAAGTATTTATCCTAGAGAATCTATCTTAAAAAAGATTTTAGAGCAGGAAAAGAATGAGAGCTTTAATCTTGGCTGCTGGAGAGGGCAAGAGACTTTATCCCCTTACCAAAGAAAAACCAAAGGCGCTGGTAAAGGTTGCCGGGGTTCCCCTGGTTGAAAGAGTTTTGTACGCTCTTAAAAAAGTGGGAATCGATGAAGCTTCCATAGTCGTTGGTTGCAAGGGAGAATTGATTGAGAAAAGAATTGGTGAAAGTTTTTCTGGAATGAAGATCGGCTATATCAAAAATCACGATTGGGAGAAGGGAAATTTGTATTCATTGATTGCAGCTAAGGACAGGTTTCGTGAAAACTTTTTGCTTCTGATGAGCGACCATTTGTTTGATGATAGGGTAATTTCTTCTTTGGTTGCGCAGGAGCTGGACAGCTCTATAAAGCTGGTGATTGAGAGGAGGAAAGGATCAGAGGATGACACTGGGGTATTGGAAAGAAACGGCAGAATTGAAAAAATAGGCAAAGGTCTTAAGGAGTCTAACTGCATAGACACCGGTCTTTTCCTGTGTTCTCCAAAATTCTTCTCCTATGCTGAGAGAGCGAAAAGGGAGAACAAAGGCGAGGTGGCGGATGGAGTTGCTCTGGCAGCTGAAGCAGAGGATGCTGAAATATTTGATATGGCAAAAATAGATGCCTATGTCTCAGGAATGAGAAGAGAGGTGCCACCCTATTGGATGGATGTTGACTCGAAAGAAGAGATAAAGGAGGCAAAGCGATTGCTCGTTGAAAATGCAAGCAAAGGCGCTTCTGATTTCCTAGCTTACTACGTGCACAAACCAGCAGAAAATAAGATTGTTTACTACCTATCCGAGACTGGAATAACACCAAACCAGGTCACGATTATGGTAAATGTTCTTGCTTATTTTGTGACAGCGCTCTTCTTTACTGGCCATCTGCTGCTGGCTTCGATTCTGATCTTCTTGGTAGGAATTTTGGATGGGCTTGATGGAAAGCTCTCCAGAGTGAAGAATCAGACAACAAAACTTGGCTCTATGGAGCACTCCTTTGACTTTCTGTATGAATGCTCATGGTTTATTGCGCTGGCTCTAAACCTGCAGATTGAAGGAGAATCCCTCGCTCTGACTTCAAGATTAAGCATCTCTCCCCTTGTCTTTTCTGTCTTCATCATACTTTTCGTTGCATTTTATAGGAACTGCTATGACCAATTTAGGAAAACTGCTGGTAAGAGCTTGGATGACTGGGGAAGGTTTGAGAGGGTCTTCAGGAGGATTGCTGGAAGGAGGAATCTTTATAACCTTCCAATTCTCGCTTTTGTTTTGCTGGGTATGCCAATCTATTCTCTTGTCTTTGTCTTCTTCCACTCCATGCTCACAATGATAGTATACGGCTGGAGAGTGTGCAAACACTTGAGGGAGGAGGACAGAAAGGCAGCAAGATAAAATCGTTAGCAAGAAAATAATTTGTTGATACCCGAGTCCCTCTGGGATTGGTTGGTTTGAGCTAACGAGTTGGCGAGCCTAAAAGCACTTTTGATCGGAATAAATTCCTACCTTACCTTTCAGTTGATTCCTAATCTCATGGCGCAAATCAGGAAGCGCTCTTGGAGCGGATTTAACTTTATTGCCAAGAAGTC
>DUKC01000092.1 GCA_013329495.1 Thermoplasmata archaeon | reverse complement strand
ACTTTTCCGTCCCTTTTTCACAAATTCCCTGAGAAACTTTGTTTCACCCTCTCCAATTCTTATTCCTACCATGAACTTATCATAGTATTTGGAAGTATTTAAATTGTTCCAAGACTAAGTTGCTAAGACACTAGTCCTAACGACCAGCGGATCCCCCTCGATAATTTCCTCCTTTTGGCATTTGCAATAACCTTTATCCTTATTTTCATAAAAAGAACCACTCCTCAACCTTTTGCCTCCAATCTTATGAGGTCTCCATCATCCAGAATGTGACCAAGGCCAACTAATTGCCCTCCATATCGAACGCTGCTTCCCCAAACCCTGGCACGTTTGAAGTTCTCTTCAAAGTCCCTGTGAATCTTTCTGCAGAAATCTCTTACAGCATCCCCTTTTCTTAGAATCATCGGGTCGTTCTTGTCAGTGTAAACCCTCATCAGTTCAAGCTTTTCGAATATAACATCCTTCAGTTTCTCTATATTCCTTCCAAATTTTGCTGATATCTGCATATCAAAACCCCCCGCTCTAATTTCTCTATCATCTATCTTATTTAAGATCCACAGCCCCTTTGTGTACTGGACATTCTTTGAAAAAAAGTCTACTACGCCCTCAGTGTCAACATCTTTGCCCATGATTATCCTGGCGTTTAAAATCCCACTCTCTCTCGCAATGTCTTTAACGAATTCTTTGTCATCGTATCCAGTAACTTCTATACCCCCCCTGTCCGTTTTTTCGACTTTTATCTGGGGTTTTCTGCGGTCTAGCCTTATCCCTGAGTCATACAGCTCTTTTTCGATTTCTTTTTTCATATCCACGCTCGCAGGATCAAGCATAATGATCAAGAGATCGCTCGCTCGAAGGGAAGACAGGATCTCTCTCCCTTTCCCTTTTCCTTTAGAAGCTCCTTCTATCAGACCCGGGGTGTCCAATATCTGGATGTAGGCTCCCTTGTGAAGAAGCATTCCCTCTATTACCTCTAAAGTGGTAAACTCGTAATCTGCCACCTTGCTTTCTACATCGGTAATTCTGTTTATTAGAGTGGACTTCCCAACGCTCGGTGGTCCGCACACTGCGCACGTCGCATCTCCTTTTTTTCTCACTCCTCTACTCTTGGCCCTTTTTCCACTCCTTTTTTCTTTCTGCTCTCTGAGCCGGGCTATCTTTGCTTTCAGAAGTCCTATGTGCTTCTCCGTTGCTTTATTTTTCTGGGTGTTTTTTATCTCATCTTTCAGCTCTTTTATTTTTTCTTCAACATTCATTCAGATCCTCTTCGAGACGGGAAACTTCCTCATCGTGTTATACGGGTCTTTAGATAGATAAGATAGATAGTCGCGAATACTAGAAAAATATTGTGTTCTGTTGATTGAGACAAATGCTGATTAACATCCATGGCCAGATGGTGATTTCACCCCTAAAATCTTCTGAGTGGACAACGGCCGAGTGTCGTATCTATAAGTCCTGAAAAGCTTCCACGACTGGCGTAAAATCTATTGAAAAAGTTAAAGAGATCGCAGATCGATTCTCTTGTAATCCCATGGGTCGGGCCTAGGAACCAAAACATTTTGCAACATAAGATTTTTTAAGGACTATATCCAGACAGATACAACTGTGTAGAAGTCAATTTCTCCAGAATTAGGTTCAAAAGCCCGCAGCATTAGTTGGAAAAACAAACTGCATCTCGCGGTTGCCAAATCCTAGTTGGATAAGAACAATTACCCAAAAAATCTTTCATACAGTCTCGATGGTAAACATTGCTTTTGATCCTTTGAGGGCCACCTGAATTCTATCTGCAAACCATAGGAGATCATCCACCTCTGCATCTCTATCCCATTCATAAATAAAGTCGTAATTGCCCCGGGTTGCCTGAAACCCTAGCCCTAAAAGCCTATTTCTTATTTCCGATGCTGGGGCACCTTCCGTGCTGAACATTAGTTTCATGTAGGTTTTCATCTTTTCAATTTACCTAATGTATTCACCATTTAATATACTTTTCTTTCTTATTTTTGTGGCCTTTTTAACGACTCCAAAAAGTTCCACGTCTTAAAATTGGTTTGGTGCCTATTTCCTTTTCCGATCTACTATGGCAACAATCTTTCTGGCGCCCTTGGAAACGGGGTGGCTTCCCTTATGTTCTCCAGATCAAGTAGTTTCTGTGTTAGTCTCTCTATCCCTAAATTAAAACCTCCCATGGGCGGGACACCGTACTTAAAGAACTTAGTAAACCATTCTATGTTCTTCAGTGCCAAATTCTTCTCCTTTGCCTGTTTAATAATCTTGTCGTATCGGTGTTCTCTTTGGCCCCCTGAGCTGAGCTCCAAACCCTTAAACATGAGATCAACACTTCTTGCCCACTGGGGTTCTTCATCAACGCGCATGACGTAAAAAGGCTTCGATTCAAATGGAAACCTATTCACAAAACAGAACTCGTGTTTGTATTTTTCTTCGACCCATTTTCCAAGTAGTCTCTCTCCCTCTCTATCGAGACCTTCTCCTAATCTGTTCTTCTTACCCATTTCCTCTAGAATATCATAAACCTCAGGAAACCTTAGTTCCGGAAAAGGCCGCCTTGGAATTTTTATGTCCTTCTCCAACAATTCCAGTTCCTCTCTACAATCCTTTTTGACCCCTTGTAATGCCGAGACAACCAATTCCTCTTCTATTTTTATCGTGTCTGTCTCGTCCCTAATGAAAGAGAGCTCAACAGCACAACCTCTGTGCTCGCACAGATGTCTCGGCGTGTGGCTCGGTTCAGCCCTCCAGCTGGGACCCAGATCGAATATCTTATCAAAACCCGCCGCAATGAGCAGTTCTCTGTGCAGCTGAGGATCTTGTCTAAGGTATGCTCTTTTATCAAAGTATGCCACAGAAAAAACATCGGCCCCCCCTTCCGATGCGGCTCCTATCAAACAAGGAGTAAATACCTGGATGAACCCCATCATTCTCAAACGGTCGGTCATTTCCTCAATTAGCTTCGATTGAACCTTGAAGATCGCGGCGTTTTTCGGGTCCCTCAAATCAAGTACCCTCCAGTCCAACCTTGTGTCCAGCTCTGCCTTGACCTTAAAATCCAACGGCAGAGTGTCGGCGGTTTCGCTAAGGACATCTATCCCTGTGGGTACTATTTCGACTCCTTTTGGAGCTTCTGAATTTTTTTTAACCTTTCCTCTTACCAAAATAACCCATTCTTTCCCCAGCGAAGAAATATTCTCGAAAACAGAATCAGAAACATCTCCTCTCTTTGCCGTAATCTGGATGCTGCCACTCTTGTCTTCGAGCACCAGAAACTTCAGCCTTCCATGCTCCCTTATGCTTCTCAGCCATCCTCCCACAACCACTTCTTCACTGTCCAGCTCCGGCTTTATTTCTTTTGCGTAATGGGTTCTCAAACCTATCTTGTCCATTAGTCTTTCTCCAATTACGTTTTTTCATGATGTGTTTATACTTAAATTTATCTTTTTGCGGGCACTTTCTAAAAATCCAGT
>DUKC01000023.1 GCA_013329495.1 Thermoplasmata archaeon | reverse complement strand
TTTAATGATGGGAGGTTCACTTTGTATATATATTTTTATATCCTACTGTCATTCTCTATATGGTTTTTATGGAAGCAACAGTCGTAGTCGGATTGCAATGGGGAGACGAAGGCAAAGGAAAAATTATAGATTATCTTTCGAAAGGGGCGGACTGGGTCGCAAGGTTTCAAGGAGGGACCAATGCAGGTCACACGGTGATCGTTGGAAATGAAAAATACAAGCATCATTTGATACCTTCGGGTGCATTGCACGGAAAGCGCTTGGTTGTAGGCAATGGTATGGTAGTAGACCCAAAAAGACTGATCGCCGAAATAGCCGAGCTAAAAGAGAAAGGGGTAAAAGTAAATCTAACCATCAGCGAGCGTGCGTCGGTTGTTATGCCCTACCACCGAATGATTGAGGATGCCGAGGAACAGCACAGGGGAGGAGCAAAGATTGGGACAACAAAACAAGGGATTGGTCCATGTTACTCTGATAAGATAGCCAGGTATGGTATAAAATTTTCAGATCTCATTGATCCCCAAACTCTTTTAGAAAGACTAAAATCTATTGTTCCCATCAAACAGAAGAGTCTAGAGGCTTATGGTTCAACTTCTGTTATCGATCTTAACGAGATCTACAAAGAATTTGCTACTTACGGAGAAAAATTAAAGCCTATGGTCGCCAACACGTCAGTAATGCTAAACGAAGCTTTAGACAAAAACGAATCTGTTTTGTTGGAGGGGGCACAAGGCACTTATCTTGATATTGATTTTGGAACCTATCCTTACACCACCTCCTCCAACACCTGCTCAGGGAACGCTTGCATTGGTTCAGGTGTTGGACCAAAGAGAATAGGCAAAATTATTGGGATAACAAAGGCATACACAACAAGAGTCGGAAAAGGGCCGTTTCCCACAGAACTTCACGATGAGGTCGGAGAACATCTGGTTCAGAAAGGCAAAGAATTTGGCACCACAACCGGCAGAAGGAGAAGATGTGGCTGGCTTGATTTAGTGATGATCAAGGATGCCTGCAGGCTTAGCAGTGTCACTTCCTTTGTTTTGACAAAGCTGGACGTGCTTACCGGTTTAAAAGAGATAAAGATATGCACAAAATATTTCGATGGAAACAAAACAGTCAACCATTTTCCAGCAAGTCTCAAACAATTAGAAAGAGTTAGACCCGCATACAAGACCTTTAAGGGGTGGGGTTATCTGTCAAAGAAGTATGAAGAATTTCCAGAAGAGGCAAAGATGTATCTATCCTTTATCCAAAAAGAATTAAGCATTCCAACAGAACTTCTGTCCATAGGTCCGGGAAGGGAACAGACCGTTGTTTTGAAGGGCCTTAAAAAGCAGTAGCCCTGCTCGGATTCGAACCGAGGTTAAGGGATCCAGAGTCCCTTATGCTTGACCGCTACACCACAGGGCTGTCTTATGGTGTTTTATAACAACGAATGTTTAAATACATTTTTAAATTTTGACCTAATCTTATAAGTATGAATAAACTCTTTGTTGTGGATTCATCCGCTCTTCTTTCTGGAAAACCTTTTGGTGATGCGAAGGAGTTAGTGATTCCTGAAGGAATTCGAAAAGAATTTAGAGAAGGCGGAAGAGATTATAGGCAGTTAGAATTTCTTATTTTAGCGGGGATGCAAGTCATGAAACCTTCTTTAGAGGCACTTAGTGAAATAGAGAAATCTTCATTAAAGACGGGAGACGTCTCCAGGCTTTCAAATGCCGATAAGGAAGTCTTAGCTCTCACATTGGACCTAAAGAGAAAAAAAAATCTTTCGGTGACCATTCTAAGCGATGATTACTCTATTCAAAATCTTGCTGAAGAGCTGAATCTGCCATATCAAGCCGTGAGCCAGAGAGGAATAAAAGAAAAATTTGAGTGGATCTATAGGTGTACCGGTTGCAGACGGCGTTTTGATAAAAAATATAATGAATGTCCCTATTGTGGAAGCAGGCTAAGGCAAGTAAGGAAAAGGTAGATTGGCAATGCAATTTTGCCGAAAATCATACAATCTCTTTTCAATTTCCCTTTTATCCCTTACAAACCTCTTAAACTTTTGTTTTGCTGTTTATAGTGGTTTTCTTTTTTATGAATCTGTTTTTTTGTGACAAACTTGTAGTAAATTTGAATTTCCCCCAAAGAACTTTTAAATGCGAATCCTATAGAATTTTCTGAAAAAAATGAAAGCGATAATCCTTCCAAGAATTTCAGATGTTGAGGAAAAACCATTGCAACTTGTCGATCTTCCTAAGCCTGAGCCCGGCTCCAAAGAGATGCTTGTTAAGGTTTCAGCCTGCGGAGTTTGTCATACCGAGTTAGACGAAATAACAGGAAGGACGCCCCCTCCTGAATTTCCAATTATCCTGGGTCATGAGATAGTCGGAAGAGTAGAAAAAAAGGGAAAAGGTGCTGGTAAATTCAAGATCGGAGATCGAGTGGGAATAGGTTGGATACATTCTACCTGTGGGAGATGCAGTTTTTGCCGAGATGGAAATGAGAATCTGTGTGAGAAATTTTTGGCAACAGGAAGAGACGCAAACGGTGGTTACGCCGAATACACGACCGTTCCAGAGGATTTTGCTTATCCGATCCCAGAAAAATTTTCTGATTTAGAAGCGGCTCCCCTGCTGTGCGCTGGAGTGGTTGGCTACAGAGCTTTAAGATTGACCAATATCAAAGATGGCGACACCTTGGGCCTATTTGGGTTTGGAGCCTCAGCTCACATGATTATCCAAGTTGCCAAATACAAATATCCAAACTCAAAGGTTTATGTTTTCACAAGAGAAGGACAAAAAGAACATCAAGAATTGGCGAGAGGGCTCGGTGCTGACTGGGTCGGAGCAACAGGAGAAGACCCTCCACAAAAATTGAATTGTGCGATAGATTTTACCCCTGCTTGGAACCCAATCGTTGAAGCAATGAAGGCGATGGAAAGAAATGGGAGGCTGGTGATCAATGCGATTAGGAAAGAAGATAGAGATAAGAATTCGCTTTTAAAACTGGATTATGCCCGAGACATATGGTTGGAAAAGGAGATCAAGAGTGTTGCAAATGTAAGCAGAAAAGATGCGGTTGATTTCCTCCCATTGGCTGCAGAGATATCAATACGCCCCAAAGTCCAAGAGTTTAAATTGGAAGAGGCGAATGAAGCGCTCCTCCTGTTGTTGCAAGGTAAGATTAATGGTGCTGGCGTCTTAAAGATAGGATAAGTATTTTTAAAGCCCACTCCAACCTCTCTAGGAATTTTCAAAAACAGCTTTCTCCATTTCCAGAGGTGCTCGTTTTCCGAGAAAAACTACATTACTTCCTTCCACAATTTCGTTCATCTGGTGGGTTACCGTTATAATGGTTTTTTTTATCCTTTATCCCTTTTATAGCTTCCTGGATTGATATCTTAGATTCTTGATCTGTAGACTTGGTTACCTCGTCTAGGAGGATCACTGGAGCACCCTTCAAAATCGCCCTTGCTAGTGCAATTTTTTGTTTTTCTCCACTGGAAAGTTTTACGCCCGCTTCCCCCACCTTAGTATCATATCCCTCTGGCAGGCTCATTACAGAATAATGCATCCTGACAAGCTTTGCAACTTCAACTTGAGTTTCAAATCAAACTGTGTTT
>DUKC01000022.1:1156-3624 GCA_013329495.1 Thermoplasmata archaeon | reverse complement strand
GGCAGGAAGGCTGCCCATCTTTTATTTTACGGAACTGATGGCCTTAGCTTTTGGTTTGAAGGTAGATTTTAGCGAGCATCGGATAGATCCCAAACACTTGCTGGAAGAGAAAGGAATTTTAAAGAAAATAAGAGTTATGAGGTGATAAAAGTGGCAACAAAACCTGAAATGGCAAAAATATATATCATGGGAAAGGAGCACCAGGTTCCCAAAGAGCTCACGATAATGGGAGCTTTGGAGTACGCGGGATACAAGTACATTAGAGGAGCGGGGTGCAGAGCAGGCTTTTGCGGAGCATGCTCAACAATTTACAGGAAGAAAGGGGAGTATAAACTCTATTCTGACCTGGCCTGTCAGACCTTGGTTCAGGATGGGATGCGGCTGGTTCAGCTGCCGTTCGTTCCAGCAGTCAAGGCAAAGTATGACCTCGGCAAGCTGGACGTCTCAAAGAACACGGTTTTGGAGTATTACCCCGAGATTGCGAGATGCGTGACCTGCAATACCTGCAACAAAACATGTCCGCAGGATCTTGAGGTGATGGAGTTTATCCAGGCGGCCTTAAAAGGTGACATTGAGAAGTCCGCGCGTCTCTCTTTTGACTGCATCCAGTGCGGGCTGTGCGCGGTGAGATGTCCGGCCGACATCAAACACTATCATGTGGGTCAGCTGGTCAGAAGACTGTATGGGAAATACATGTCTAAGAAGTCCAAAAATCTTGAAAAGAGGCTCAAAGAGATGGCTCATGGCAAGTACGACTCGGAGATCGACAGGCTGACCAGAGCTTCGAAGGAGGAGCTGAGGCAGATTTACAAATCAAGAGATATTGAGGCTGCAAAATGATAGAAGGATATCCAGAATCGATGTGGAAATCGATTGAAAAGGTTCACAAAACCCGAGAGAGAAGGTTGGAAGAAGTTTTTAAGAGAATGGAAATCGAAGAGAGCGATGAGCTCCTCAGAAAATTTCACCCTGACTACAAAGAAGATCAAAAGAGAGTAGTAAAAGTGGGACCGAGTAAGGGCATGAAGATGCCTCATGAGGTTGCCGACCTTCTGGAAGCCAATCCGTTGATAGATCCTTCTGAGATTGATCTTTCAAACGTGGACTACGATGTTGACCTTTTGCTCATTGGCGGGGGTGGAGCAGGAACAGTCGCCGCTCTTTGGGCGTACTACAATGGGATAAAGCCCGACAACATGCTCATCGTCACCAAGCTCAGGCACGGCGACTCAAATTCAATGATGGCCCAGGGTGGAACTCAAGTCGCAGACAGACCAGAAGATTCACCCGCGCTTCACTACCTCGACACGATTGGTGGGGGACACTTCACAAACAATCCAAGTCTGGTGAAGGCTCTGGTCGCTGATGCCCCAAAGATCCTGAAATGGCATGAGAATCTCGGGGTGATATACGACAGAGATGAGGAAGGAAACTTCGATGAAATATCTGGAGGAGGCACATCAAGATTCAGGCTCCATTACTCAAAGGACTACACGGGAATGGAGCAGATGAGAGTGATAAGGGACGAATCCAGAAACCTAGACGTGCCTGTGCTGGAATTTTCTCCAGCTGTTGAGCTAATTAAGGATACAAATGGTCAGGTTGCGGGAGCTATTCTATCAAATTTAGAGACCAAGGAATATCTAGTCGTTAGAGCAAAAGCTATCGTGCTTGCTACTGGGGGATTTGGTAGGCTCCACCTCCAGAACTTCCAAACTACAAATCATTATGGAGCGACTGCCGATGGACTGGTAATGGCTTACAGAACGGGAACTAGACTGATTGATCTAGACTCCGTCCAATATCATCCAACAGGTGCAGCCTATCCTTTACAAATAGCTGGATTGTTGATAACAGAGAAAGTAAGAGGAATGGGAGCTGTTCCAGTAAACAAGGACGGCGAGCTGTTTGTTCATCCATTAGAACCGAGAGATGTTGAGGCCTCAGCGTTCATAAGGGAGTGTTACGAAAGAAACAACGGAGTCGAAACACTCACAGGCAGGGGAGTGTGGCTCGACAGCCCACTGATCGAATTGAAGCATGGGAGGGGAACCGTGGGGAAGAGTTTCCCGGCAATGCACAGAATGTTTGAGAGATTTGGAATAGACATGAGCAAGCAGCCAATCTTGGTGTTCCCAACCCTGCACTATCAAAACGGGGGAATTGAGATAGATAACCAGGCAAGGACGAGCATACCCGGCTTGTTTGCTTGTGGAGAGGTTGCTGGCGGAATTCACGGCAAGAACAGGCTGATGGGAAACTCCACACTTGATTATAATGTTTTTGGAAGAAGAGCAGGGATCAGCGCCGCAAAGACAATCAAAAATGTCAAGCTGGGGAAGCTGACCCTAGACCACGTAACCAAATACAGGAAGGCCCTGGCTGAAGCTGGGATAAAAACAGAAAGAAAAGCGCCCATGATTCTGCCCGAATACCGTGGCAAAGAAGCACTCGAAAAATACATGGAC
>DUKC01000022.1:0-1018 GCA_013329495.1 Thermoplasmata archaeon | reverse complement strand
GTGCTGGCGGATGAAAACAAGTGCAACAGGTGCAGGTTCTGCGAGCTCATATGCCCCGATTTCGCCATCACAGTGGTCCCCGAAGGGAACGATTCTAACAGTAGTAAAAAAGAGATCAAAGTAGAAAAACTCATGGTTGGTAATTTAAAATGATTTCAAAGGTTAAGCAAGTTTTGGGACCTGATGCGCAGTTCATCCTTGGTGATACTGCTGTGACCTACGGTGCGCTGCTTGCGGGATGCAGATTTTTTGCAGGATATCCCATCACTCCTGCCACCGAAATAGCAGAAGGGATGGCAAGGTTAATGCCAAAGGTGGGCGGAACTTGCATCCAGATGGAAGACGAGATTGCATCGGTCGGAGCGATCATTGGCGCATCTTGGGCTGGTGTCAAGTCCATGACAGCCACTTCTGGTCCGGGGTTCTCTCTGATGCAGGAGAATATCGGCTACGCCTGCATGACTGAGACCCCCTGCGTTTTGGTTGATGTTCAGAGGGGCGGTCCATCTACGGGTCAACCAACCCACGCTTCCCAAGGGGACATGATGCAGGCGCGCTGGGGAACACACGGAGACCACGAGATAATAGCACTGGTCCCGAACTCGGTCCAGGAAACCATGGAACTGACAATAGAAGCATTTAACCTGTCAGAGCAATACAGAAATCCTGTCTTGGTCATGCTGGACGAGATCATCGGCCACATGAGAGAAAAGATTGTTATTCCGAGCAAGATCAAGATTGTTGGGAGGGAAAAAACAAAAATGGCTAAGGAGAAGTATCTGCCCTTTGCCGGAGAAAAGATCCCAGATTTTGCAACATTTGGTTCAGGATACAGGGTTTACGCGACAGGTTTGACCCATTCAGAAACTGGTCTGCCCTCCACCGATGATCCCGAGGTTCACTCTAAACTGGTCACCAGAATATGCAAAAAGATATCTGATGACAGAGAGAAACTTCAAGACTTCAAAGGAAGATATCTATCGGATGCTGAGGTTGTTGTCTTGTCCTACGGGTCTAC
>DUKC01000110.1 GCA_013329495.1 Thermoplasmata archaeon | reverse complement strand
TCAGTTGGCAGATATATAAATTGTTTGTGATCCTACCTGCTGCACAAATCAGGGGATTAAGGATTAGCTCACAGCAACTCTTTCGGAGGCTTTTTATGAGAAAGTATGCACGGTAAACCTACGCGTGTATCCTTCCCGTTTTTCGTCAGAAAATCGCAGATAAAGTGGCCGCTTCGTCCTTAATCTTCAAAAACCATGATCCCATGTCGCCTATGAGCATGAAAATAGTATTTTCGTACCAAAAGAAAGTCTGGACGCCCATGTTCAAAATGCACGACTTAAAGTTGTCACCTAACTGGATAGAAAGTTAACATGTCGCAAAGAACCGTCCAACTCTAATGGACAAAAATAACTCGTGCCTGCAAGATAGATTGCACATCTGGGAAGTGTTACGGAGCAATTGGGATTTTGTTTTTTTGACTGTTTATGGGTATAAAAACTATACATACAACTACAAGAACTATTCCTGCTATACTTTCCAATGTTGCGCCTACCAAGCCTGTTCTAAAGGCTGTTGATTGCAGGAACATGAGGTTAGAAATAGCAAAGGATAGCCCAAGTAACAGTAAATGCTGTATGTTGATTGCTATGTTACGTATATTTCCTGCCTTCCTGTTATTAAATATGGCTACATAGAACCACGCGGACATTATCAGTAGTGCTCCACCTATCAATACATAGGCGGCTATAACATATGACGATGGAGATGAGATGAAACCACCGATGATGATTAATAACCCACATACTACCGTTACGCCGAGAAGTTTCATGCCAAACTTGTATAGTTTTTTCATAGCTCTTCCTCCTAAAAACCTATCTCGCTTTCAATAGTTTTTCCAAATTCCAAAATTTTCAATTTTTCAAATATCAGTGAGAGTATTATGTGTGTGAAGAAGGCCAAAAGCAGTCCAATTACTGCCGCTGGGATGAAGGGAATCACTATTATCTTCCACACCAAGAAGCCTGAAAGAACCAGCGATATTACACCCGATAAATTCACTTTACTGTATACTGTCTTTGGACCAAACTTATATTGTTTCTTCTTCAAATATGACCCTAGTACAAAGTGATCGGCAATCATTATGCCAGCAACCGGCGGCACAAAAGTTCCAAGTATGACCAGCCATGGAATCCAATATTCATAAATCCCTATAGCAGCAATTATTGTACCACCAACTCCCACAACAACTGCCAAAATCTTTTTGGGGATAGGAATGATGTTTATCAATGCGAGCGACCCTGTGTAAAGGTTGTTGTCATTTGTCGTCCACTGACCCAGTGCTGAAACGGCCAATGCGCCTGCACCAAGCCCTAAAGCAACCATGGATGCCGGTAGGTTTGGAGTGGTGCCGATTCCAGCTACAGATGTTGCAAGTATCATGGCCACACCTGCAATTAAAATCCAGACATTTCCGATGAGAAATGCAATTACTGCTGCTATGGTTGCAACCCTTTCACTTTTTGCATACCGTGCAACATCTGGTTGACATGCTGCTCCGATGGCAAAATAACCAACTGTAATTGTAATGCCCGCACTTATCGTCAATGGTTCCCCTGGTGGGCGAGCTGCTAATAATGCCTGAAAACTACCTAAAGACTGCATCGCTGCAAATAACCCTCCAGTAGCAAGAACTAGTATCAATGGGACTGCTAAAAAGCTCAGAAAACCTATTGCCCTGTATCCGTAGATGGCAGTGATTGTCATAAGAATGCCACCCCAAATGATGGCGATGGTGGGATCTGCCCATATAGCATCTGGGAACATTTCATGAACCGTTATTCCAAATAATGCTGTTTCATAGGCGAACCATCCAATGCCATTTAATATGAATATTAGAATGGCTACAGCTGCGGCTCCAAACCTTCCAAATGGATATCTCGCCAGCACAGGCGTTGAAACCCCCCATCTTGCAGCTGTTTTGGCTTGTAGGCCAGCATATGTTGCAAGGATTGAAGAACCGATTATTGTGGCTATTAAGGCGCTCTTAAAATCTATACCCATGCCCAATGTTCCACCAGCAAATAAGCCAGCTAGACAGATAACATAACCCATGTTGACCAAGAGTTGGTTTAATAAAGTTCTTCTCTCTTTTTGGGGGACAGGTATAAGAGCATAGTCTCCCATCTTGTCTTCTATTTCTAGTTTTTCCATGTTATCATACTCTTTTTTCTATTGGGATGTAATCTATGTCAAATCCAAAGTGCCTTGGGCCAAGCACTTCCAGACCAACTTTGGACCTGAAAATCTCGTTAGCGCTTACGCCCAAAATGGCAATATTTTCTCCTACCTTTATTGATGGGTTTGCAATAGGTTCCCCACTTTGAGAGTTGACTACGCAAATTAGATCAGGACTCGTGGCAAAGGGTTTATCATCGAACCAAGATATGTGGTTCTCATTCTTGAACCAGATCTTGAATGTGTGTCCTTCAAACTTATCTACACCCTCTATCGTGTTTGTGCCCCAGTAGTACCCTTCCTTGTCCTCTGTCTCCTTTTTTGTTACTTTTCCCTTGAACAATAGCCATCCTGAGACGAATTTTCTAGCAGTTTCCACGGGATCACCATCGGCTTCCCTTGTAGTCCGTATAAGCTTTCCTACGGCAAATGCTCTGGAGAGAGTTGATGGTACCACCAGCTTTTTCATGACACCTGCCTTAAGGAAATAAGTAGCGTTCCCAGCAAGTTTCCCATAGGCCAGAATAGATATTAGCTTACCAATTTTTTCTGCGACCTGGTTGTTGACAGCTTTCTTGATGATGCACGTATTACCCCATTGATCAACGCTTGAAAGGGGGATCATTGATTCTCCATGGATATGGGGGGTTGTCTGCGTAATCTCCGGGATTGCCCTTCCACCACTGTAATCGCCGTCTACCACTTTTATGCCCATGTGGGCAGCAGTAGCCACGGGATCTGGAGTATTTGCACCACCTATCTCTAGAGGAACGATTATCTCTATTTTTTTACCGGTATGCTTTTCCATCTCTTTTATTGCTGCTGCCAGTTTGTATTTTATTGTCTCTTTCATCAGCCCAAGGGATTTCATTTCCTCGATGTTTTCTGTGGTTTGCGGGGCAATTGAACCCATTCCATAGGCACATACCGTCATTGCGTCGTCTGGCAATTCAGACACATCGTACCATCCTATTTCGCACCCTTCTTCATAAACTCTCATCAATTGCTTAAGGCCATCTTCGGGGCAACCACCGCCACCCGTCCCAAAAAATGTGCACCCTCTTACAAAATCTTCTATTTCTTCTTTGTTTTTTAATGTTTTAGTTGAGTGGTAATCCTCTGGTATAATGTCCATTTTATCTGAGCAGGATAATTTTTTATTCGCCATTTGTATCCCTTTCCTTTATTTCCTTACCGCTTCTGAAAGTTTCTTAAGCTCAGGATCAATAATTTTTCCCTTATCCATTATCAGTTTTTCATCCATCCATACCGATGAATTCAAACAGATCCCATCCGCATGAGATGTGGCATCGCCCAATTTTCCTTTAAACATTGGTCCTTGATAGCCAAAGCCCCATTCTGTGCTGCCCCACACTCTTTCGTCCTCAGTACACAAGCCTGAAAGTCTTGCACCTGGATTGAAACCGTAGCACACATGGACTGCGTTGTACATCCTTGGATCGTTCAATTTTTCCAGCCACTGTTTGAGTATCTTAGCCTCTTCACCGCCTAATATTTCAACGACTTTCCCATCTCTTAGAATGAACTCTATAGGCTCCTTCAATATTCCGAGGTCTGCTTCTCCTCCACCTGAAAACGAGCCATCGAATACTATTTTGCCGTTAATTGACTCCTCAATTGGAGCCCAGCCAATTTGGCCCAACAGAAAATGCGGTCCTGGCACATCGGCTGTAAGTTCGTTGGTAATGGGTCTGTTTGGGTCGTTTTCAAATGAAATATCTGTACCACCAAGAGTTGTTATTCTCATATGCTTTGCAAGGTGGGTCATTTCAACAATTTTATTCTGGAATTCCGTCTGTGCAGAAAGGTCTATTTTTCCTATGCATCTCACCATCTGATCCGTATTCAGGCCTCCAAGGAATAGATATCTAACTCTTCGTCCTTCCATGGCTTTTTCCCACGGGGTCGAGTATAAAAGCCACTGATTATTATATTCTATCCAAGCATCTGTATTTGGTATTGCTTCTTTTAAGGAGTCGGGAAGAAATTTATCGGCTACTTTACCATATCCACGAGGAGTTGAATGGTAAGCTAAATGAATCTTTGCACCTAAAGCGTTTCCTGCTTTAGCTGTTTCCTCTGCAACTCTCCATTCAGTGGCCGAATCTACAGTTATAAGCAGATTTTCCTCAGGCTTAATTTTTATTAGATCCTTCACAACTTTATAGGTAGCATTTGCTAATTCTAAATCCATTATTGTTGGCATTTTATTCCTCCAACCATCTCCCATATTCTATATACGTTTTGTATATTTATACCTTGCGATTTTAAATTTGGTTCCACCTGTAAATAGGCTATACTCCTCCTAATGGGACAAGGCACCTGAAAAGAAGACCGCAAACTTTATATTACGGTAAACAGTTACCGTATATAATGACAAAGCGGAAGGGTAAGATAATCATCTACAGCACCTCAGGAGTGCCTACCAGAGAGGTGAAGAAACTCTGCCACCAGCTCTATGGATATACTGACTTCTCTCAACGGGGAAGATACAGATACAAAAGAAGAGGCGTGCTTTCAGGGGTGCCGCACCTGCGCGTGCCCCTGACAAAGGCGACTATTATAGTAGAACTTGGAGAGGAAGGGCAGGTGTTGGAGTTGCTCAAGAAATTCAAAGCCAGGATCTTTTGCAGAACGATCGAACTCGAAGAGGAAGATGTGGAGCAGATGTATGAGTAGTGGAGACGACATCGAAAGGATTGCTCAGCGTTTACTGATCTATGCTCCAAGAGAGATCAGCAGGAAGAAACTCAAGGAGGTTAAGGAGGATTACCGGCGAAAGCTCGGTAGAATCTCTGCCCTCGAGAAAAGGAGACTCAGGTGTCCGGAGTGTGGAAAGAGGAAAGGTGTAATAATTACCGGGAATGGGAAGCAACCGGGAACAAAGAAGTTTCTTTGCAGCTATGGGGAAGCGGTTTTCAACCTATACCTCATGAGAGGCGCTGGAGGTCTACCAGGAGTTCATCGTAGAAGTTCTTACTCTCTTTACCACCTGCAATGGAACCCAGCGTGGAATCAGCAACTATCTCGGCACTTCCAGGCATCTGATTGAACTTGCCTTTGCCCTGTGCGGGAAACGGATAGGAAAGGAGTGCGAACAGATCGAGGTTAAGGACGATGGAGATCTGATAGTGATCCATCTTGATTTCTCCTCAACCCGGGTCTCGCGAAAGATGGCGGTGATAGGTGCCCGCGCAGGAGACGAAGTGGTATACAAGCTTGCCTGCGCGGTGAACTGTCTAACTGCGTGGGACTTTGTGAGAGAGCTTCGGAAGAAGCTCGTCGTGCCCCCTGGAAAGAAAGTGGTCTTTGTCAGCGATGGCGAAGTTGCATGGATTCACCCAATCAGATCCTTCTTTCCTGATAGCATCCACATCAGGCAGTTCCACTCCCAGCCATGCAGGGGGATAGTCTATGTCCACTTTGAGTACGAAGGGAAGATTTACACCTTCCGGTGCCTCTGGGATGCAGTCCTTGGAGAGGGAGAAGCTGGCAAGAAGATACTCAAGCAACGAAAGAGAAGGGCGGACACCAGGGACAGCAAGAAAAGAAGCGAGCTCTTTGATGGTGCCATTCTCTGGGAAGGGATCATTGAGAGAGCGAGGGGCTCCCGTTTGCCGACCAAAGAGAGTGCGACACATGTGGAGGCTATGGTAGATGTCTGTAAGGATGAGATTGACACGGAAGCTACGCCAGGCGATGCAGATGGAAATAGCGGCAATGCTGGAGAGACCGGAACCAAAAGAATAGCCTCCACCACTGACGCCCCCAAACGCTTGTTCAAAGGATCACTGGAGGATTCTCTCCTCTTTGATCCAGTCTCCTATCTTCACGGGATACTCGTGAAGGCTTTTGGAGGACTCTATATCACCAACAATAAAGCAGAGGCCCTCTTCAGCTTGAAGGCTGCTTTGAAATACCACAGAACCTTGAAGGCCGGGAAGAGGTTCTTGAACGTATTTTTCTACTGCAATACGAAGTTCAGGTCGGCAGACGCACACAAGATTCGGAAGCACTTCAGAGAGCAGATACCCATCGAAGCGGTGAAACTTGCAGTCATTGGCAGATCATCCAGCATAGAAACCACCAGCAATGAACAGATTATAGAGGAATCCCTGAACACCGGATTCCCTCTCGTGATATTCTATAGAGACTCGGGAGGTAGAAGAACCAGCAGGATGTTAGCGCCGCTGGGGATCACGAAAGATGCTTACACAGGACTCATCTATCTCAGAGCTTACTGCTGGCTCCGGGGAGCAGAGAGAACCTTCAGGATTGATCGCATAGTCAAAGCAATGTTGGTCAGAGACGACTTCAGGACAGTGTCGCTCTAATAGCCCACTTACAGATAGTACCGATTATTTTTCCAACTTTCACATGCTTTGCCTTCCGAATCGTAGTTCACTATTACAGCACTCTATAAATCGGCTCTCCTATTGCAAAATACGTGTCGCCTATAAGGCACAGGTAAAATCAAGGCCGATCACTCAGCAATAGGGAGTATTCCTTTATCAAACAGAGTCACCCAAGTGTATAGTCCCATTATTATTTCCTATATATACTCCCTTCCTATTTTTATTTTCCATTTTCATCTCAGATTCCTGGGTAATCTTTCTCAGTCCTCAGGAGTTTTAAGACCTTTTGGGATCCAGTGATTCATGAGGTACAGTTATACCAGTAAATTC
>DUKC01000102.1:3407-3665 GCA_013329495.1 Thermoplasmata archaeon | reverse complement strand
AAAATGGATTTCGAACCGACATTAAAGTATCTGGCAATTCTGCTCACTCCAAGTGCTGGTGAAGAAGAGGCAAACAGGCTTGTAAGGGAGGCGGCTTTCTCTGCGGGATTTACCCCGAGCGAATCACACTATAAAATTGACGATTTCATAAAAATTTGCGAAAAACTCAGAGACAAGGGCGGAAGGGCTACGATGGTTGGCTTGACTGGCGTGACACAAGCAAGGTGCTATCGGACATTGCGGGGGATGGATAAAAAA
>DUKC01000102.1:0-3373 GCA_013329495.1 Thermoplasmata archaeon | reverse complement strand
ATTTTTTCTTTAAAACTTTCCCAAATACAAAGGATTTCTATGCTTTTCTAAAGATCATTCAGAGGACAACCAAAACCTTTATTTTATGCTTGTCCGTACTTCTTTTGAGCACTATGTATGAAACAAGATTTCACGGCAGAGGAGGTCAGGGTGCGGTTACCGCTGCAAACTTGTTAGCAACCGCAGCCTTTAAAGAGGGTAAATTCATCCAATCTTTTCCAATATTTGGAACAGAGAGGAGAGGAGCCCCGGTGGCGGCGTTCGTGAGGGTCGACAGTAAACGAATAAGAATACGGTCCCAGATATATAAGCCAGATGCTGTCGTGGTCCTAGATCCAGGATTAACAGAAGTAATAAACATAACGGAGGGTCTGAAAGATGGGGGGCTGGTAATAATAAACACGAAGAAAATGCCGACAGAATTTGGTTTTAAAAATGCAAAGGTGGTAACAGTAGATGCGACAGGCATCGCGTCAAGGCACGGATTGGGATCCAAGACGGCACCAATAGTGAATACCGCAATACTGGGAGCCTACCTCAAGGCGACAGAGCAGGTTGATGCTGAAAAAATAGGTCTCTCATCCCTGTTGGAGGCGATCAAGGAAGGAGTGCCTTCAAATCCAAAAGGAAACGTTGAGGCTGCTAAAGAGGCACACGAAAAAACTAAAATTGGTGGGTGATAAAAAGTGAAGATCTCGATTGGCGCAAGAGTTGAAGAAGCAGGAAGTTCAATCAAATACAAGACTGGGGGATGGCGAAGTTATCGTCCTGTTGTCAATAAGGATAAATGCACGAAGTGTTGGTTGTGCTATAAATATTGTCCCGATGCCGCAATTGAGAAAGGGAAAGATTGCGCGGTGATAGATTATGATTACTGCAAGGGTTGCGGAGTTTGTGCAAAAGAGTGCAAGTTCGAAGCAATAGAAATGGTACCCGAGGTGAAATAAAATGGCTTGGAGAATTATTGAAGGAAATCAGGCTCTGGCAATAGGAGCGAAGCTGTGCAGACCAAAAGTCATAGCTTCTTATCCAATAACGCCGTCAACGCACGTGCCCGAAACAATTTCGGAGTTTGTGGCTGACGGAGAGTTAAAAGCTGATTTTATCAATGTGGAGTCAGAACAAAGCGCTATCAGCGCATGCATAGGAGCACAGGCCACGGGGGTAAGAACCTTCACGGCTACTGCTTCTCAAGGGTTAGCCCTGATGCATGAAATGCTATACATAGCTTCTGGAATGCGTTTACCGATCGTTATCGGCTGTGCCAACAGGGCTCTCTCCGCTCCCATCAACATTTGGTGCGATCACAGCGACACAATGGCAGAGAGAGATGCGGGATGGCTCCAATTTTATGCCGAAAACAATCAGGAGGCCCTGGACCTTGTGCTTCAGGCTTACAAAATAGCAGAGAACAAAGAGGTGCTTTTGCCTGGTATGGTAGCTATAGATGCGTACACCCTCACGCACACCTTTGAAAGAGTCGATGTGCCCTCTCAGGCTGAAGTAGATAGATTTTTGCCTCCATACAAACCTCTTTATGCATTCTTAGATCCAGAAAAGCCGATTACCCAGGGTTCCTTTGGTACGCCGGAGCACTACATGGAATTTAAGTATTCGCAGCAGAAGGCCATGGAAGCGTCTAAAGAAATCATAGACCAAGTTTTCAAAGAGTTTGATGGCAAATTTAAAAGGAGATATCACAAAATTGAGAAGTATAAGGCTGATGATGCAGAGATATTGTTACTAACAATGGGTTCAATGAGCGGAACTGCAAAAGACGCGGTTGATAGGCTAAGGGAGAAGGGAATAAAAGTTGGATTAGCTAAATTCACGGTATTCAGGCCATTTCCCGCAAAAGAACTCATTGAAATTGCCAAAAGGCCTAAAGTGTTAGCAGTAGTGGACAGAAACATTTCTCTGGGGCACAAAGGTGCCTTATTTTCTGATGCCACGTCAGCGCTAGCAAGTATGGAAAGAAGGCCACTTACAGTTAATTTCATTATTGGTTTGGGTGGTCGAGACATATCTCCTCAAAACTTTTATGAGATAGTAGAAAAGTCGGAGAAAATTTTGAAAAAAGGCAAGGTAGAGAAAGAGCTTGAATGGATTGGCGTTAAAAAGGAGATGATACCATGATAGAAGAAACAGAATTTTTAGCTCCAGGACACAGAATGTGTGCAGGATGCGGAGTCGCTCTTTCTGCACGAATCGCAGTCAACACTGCAGGAAAAGACACGATCGTTGTTTCTCCAACAGGGTGCATGGAGGTCACAACAACCCAGTACCCAGAAACCGCATGGAGAGTTCCTTTTTTGCATGTCGCATTTGAGAATGCAGCATCGGCAGCCTCAGGGATCGACTCTGCCCTGAAAATGCTTGGAAAAAGGGAGAACAAAAACATTCTGGTTTTCGCAGGAGACGGTGGAACATTTGACATAGGACTCCAAGCCCTGTCAGGAATGTTTGAGAGAGGGCACAAGGTTACTTTCATATGCAATGATAACGAGGCTTACATGAATACCGGGATTCAGCGATGCTCCGCAACGCCTTATGGAGCATGGACAACCACTTCTCCCCCCGGAAAATACAGCATTGGCGAATCGAAACCAAAAAAACCGATCGCTAGGATAGCTGCGGCACACTGCATACCCTATGTCGCTACGGCAACCATAGCCTATGTTGCAGATTATCAAAAGAAACTGAAAAAAGCTCTCGCTGTCGATGGCCCTTCATTCATACATGTCTTGGCCCCCTGTCCATCTGGTTGGAGGTTTGCGTCCGACGAGTTGATTGAGGTCTCAAGATTGGCCGTTCAGACTGGAGTGTTTGTACTTTGGGAGGTTGAAAATGGTGAGATGGAAAATCTGAAAATCACAAAGAAGATACCCCAGAGAAAGCCAGTGGAAGAATATCTTAAGACTCAAGGCAGATTCAAGCATTTGTTTAAGCCGGTGCTGAGAAAGGACGTTATTGGCCAGATCCAAGCCGAGATAGACAAGAAATTTGAGAGGTTTGGGTTATAGCTCAATAAAGTGTAGAGATCTCCATACTCTCTCTTATCTCTTTGCAGGCTTTCTTTCCGCTTGTTGTTTAATTGGCATTATAACTCTTAAATTCTTTTCTCAATCCGATCTCAATGAGCAAATTATCTCCTCATGTATTTATATAAAACAGCTCGAAACAATATAAACATTAGAAACAAAACTTGCAGGTGTAAAGTAAACTTCTTAACTTAATACTAACTTGTGCTTATCTATAAAAAGGAATAAGAAGAAAGGAGATAAAAATGAGAACCTCTCTAGAACAACGCAAATTAATCGTGGGTGCGGTAAAAAGGGGAATACCCAAACGGGTTGTGGCAAAGGTTTTCAAC
>DUKC01000121.1 GCA_013329495.1 Thermoplasmata archaeon | reverse complement strand
GATAAGAAGCTGTCTAAGTATTATGTCTAAAAACTAAACTGTCATGACACTAGATATTCGTCTATTCCTGTTGCGATGTCTTCCAGGTTGTAACCCATCATTAGCGATGGAATTCCAGTGGCAACTTCCACCATTTCAATTCCTCGTCTCGTTTCACCTCTCGATTCATCGATTGTTTTTCCATGCTCCATGGTCTGAATTCTGCTGATCTCTTCGAAATGCCCCTCCAACAGCTCTTTTAGCCTAAACAAACATCTCGCTCTAGTTATTGGAGGTGTCCTCCTCCACTCAGGAAAAGCATCGCCGGCTGCTTCCACAGCTGCATTCACTTCATCTCTTGTTGATAAGGGAACTTTTGCGATTGTTTTGCAAAGGGCAGGGTTCTTGACATCTGTGACTTTGCCTTTAGACCCAATCCACTCTCCATCTACATAATTCTTAATTTTCATTACCTCTTTTAAGGGTTCTTCCAAAACAGCCATTCTTAACTCCTTTTATTGCTTTCATCGAAAATATGATAGTGGCTATTTAGTTATTTCTATGAAAGAGCGAAGCGCAGAAAACCCTTGCTTATCAATTCCCCAATCTCAAAAAAGGGCATAAGGTGTTGCTCATAGGGATGTCACTTAACTGGTAAATTTGCATGTTTAGAAGAGTTAAGTGCGGGCTGTTGAAAAATGCATGCTGCCCTATTCTATCAAGTAAAAAGGCACGGGAGGGAGATTCTTCGTTCCTCTAGAAAGGCTTCTCCTGAATGGGTTGCGACCTTCCAAAGAAATCATCCTTTTTGCTCTGCAACCTGCCAAGATACTTGCTCCAGTTGGAGTGGTCATCTCTTCGCCAGTTTCTGATTTTTTCCAAATGATGTTGTGCTCATTCAGGACATACTCGGTTGCGGGTGCTGGAACTTCAAATTCACCGTGAGAAAACTGGACGGTGCCGCTGCCTACGTTGACCCAATCTAGATAATAAATGTCGCTTATTCTCAGGTCCATCAAGCCCACACTGAGCCCAACAATGTCAATCAGAATATCCTTAGCTTCATGAAGGACGGCTTCTTCGCCAGCCTCGTGCTGATCAATCATGTGGCTCAATCTTATGTCTCTCTTGTGTACCCACCTTTCGGCTTCGCACAAAACGCTCAACGCTCTGGAACCAATATCGCTGTAGGGTCTGCTGATAGACAAATCCTCAGCGACCTTTGAGAATATTTTTTTGGCTTTGGATTCGAGAAGGTGGTGCTCCCTCTCTTTAAAGCTAACTTCTAATTTCTTGACGTCCCCAAAATTAACCAGTTCTATTCTAGTAGATCCTATCTGATTTCCAGCATATTCCATGGCTGGCAACAGCCTCGTCTCGTCGGCACCCAATCCGATTAATCCGGCTGATACAATATCACCCGCGATCCCTTTTTTTGTGTCGATTACTATCCCCATAGTTCTCTCGGTTTTAACCTATGGTCAGGGGCATATATTAATCTTGGGAAAGGTTTTTTGGCGTTTTGAAGATCTACATTCTGCGCTTAATTATTAGTTTTATCACACGGTTTTGGGCTAAGAGTTGAGGGTCAATAGCCGAGCCGGAGGTTTACTACGTTGATGAGGCTGTCCTTTCTTCCTTGCAGATATAACTTTAAATTAGCTGAAAACAAATCAAAAAGCTTACCATAGAATTCCTTGCTATTATACGACACATGGGGTGTGACAAGCAAGTTTGTGGTGCTCAGCAGTGGGTTTCCCTCCTTTATTGGCTCGTCTTGAATGACATCGAGGAGTGCTCTGATCTCCCGCCTATTGAGCCTCTCTATCAAGGCCTTCTCATCGACCAACGCCCCTCTTGCCGTGTTTATGAATAGGGCGTTTTCTTTCATAGAATTTATTGCTTCTCTGTTTATGCATCCTTTTGTCTTTTCAGTCAGAGCGAGGTGGATGGATATGATGTCTGACTCGGAAAAAAAATCTTTCAGGTCTTCTAGGGTGCCAACCTTCTCGATGTATGGAAATTCTGCCTTTTCTCTCTTAATGCCGAGAACTCTGCAGCCTAACGCATTAAATTTTTGAGCGGCCCTTTTTCCTATGCGCCCCAGACCAACAATGCAAACAGTCTTTCCAAAAAGCTCATCCTGCATCAAAGGCTCTACCAAGTTAACCAACTTTTTGCTATCGTATAGGCGCTGAAGCTGTTTAACATGTTTCAGGGTATAGAGAGTCATGGCAATGACCCATTCTGATATCTGCTCCTCGCTCGCACCCTTGCTTGATGTAAAAAGGATGTGTGGGTGTTCTCTCATTGTTTTAATGATATAATCAACACCGGCAGCTGCACAATGGAACCATCTTAATTTTTTTGCTTTGTCTATAATAGTCTCTTCATCAACAAATCCCCCAAAAAGCACCTCGGCATCCTCTATCTCCTTAAGCAGCTGCCTCTTATCCTTAGGATAGGCAAATTGCAAATTCTTAAAATCTGATGCGAGTCTCTTTGTGAGAGATTGGGCCTCTTTAACTCCTTGAAAATAGACAAC
>DUKC01000007.1 GCA_013329495.1 Thermoplasmata archaeon | reverse complement strand
ACCAATTATTATGCCTAGACAACGAAGGAGCGCCTTACCAGAGGTGGCAAGAGATAGCCCACTAGATGTCTCTATGATTCACTCCCAAGAGGGTAAAAGGTGGAACATTGCCATAAAGCTAGGTAATATGTACTCAGGCAAAGAATTGGAGAACAAAACTGCGAAAAAATAAATGCTAACAGTCTAAGGGTAAAACCCCTTTGTGGTAGCATCAAGGAAGTTCAAGAATTTGGAGAAAAGTTCGACTTTGAAGGAAAGGAGGAATTAACCTTATTTAGGTCAACTATTGGGTATTAAAGTGGGCGAGAGGGAGCATGACGACGGGTAAATTCTACTATTTCTGCTAGGGGCGTTCCCGGGCCAAAGACTTCGGCTACCCCCATTTCCTTAAGAGTGGGAATATCTTCATCATAAATAATCCCGCCCAATAACACTAATGCATCTCCCTTTGAGCATTTCTTTAATTCTTGAATTGTTTCAGAAACCAATCTCATATAGCGTGGTACCAAAAGACTCATGCCCACTACATCTACATCTTCCTGTAAAGCCGTTTTGGCGACCTCTGCTGGTGTCATATTTCCGCCATATATAATTTCCATACCTCCGTCTCTCAGAGCACTGCTAACTGTAATTAGCCCCCGCCAGTGAGCATCTAACCCTGGTTTTGCCATTAGAACTCTAATTTTTCGTTGTGCCATAAAATCTTCCAAATTTCTAGATTCTCATGGGATTCTGCCACAACCCATAAACTTTACGCCATACATTACATACCTCACCCTGAGTAGCATAAATTTCAACCGCTTTCTTCACCGCAGGCATCACATTCTCATCACCCCGGGTAACCTCTTCCAGCTCTTTAAGTGCTAGAGCAACTTTAGCATTATTCCGCTCTTTTCTAAGCCGCCTCAGCTTCTCTACTTGAATCTCATCAGATTTGGGATTTGGTCTAAAAATGGGCACTTTGTAAGGCACTTTATCCAAGTGAAACTTGTTTACCCCGACAACCACTTTTTCACCAGAATTCACTTTGCGCTCATATTCCAGAAAGGCTTCTCTAAATTCCCGATGAATCCATCCTGAGTCCAAGGCGGCCACAATCCCCCCTCCTGCTTTCTCAATTTTCTCCATATATTCCCAAGTACGCCGCTCTACCTCGGAAGTAAGCCACTCTACATAATAAGAACCACCTAAAGGATCTACAGTGTTTGTTATCCCAGTCTCATGCTGAAGGATTTGCTCCGTCCTGATGGAAAGCAGCATTGACTCCTCTGTAGGTATACAAAGCCCTTCATCATATCCATTAGCATGAAGCGACTGAACTCCACCCAAGGCAGCGGCAAGCGTCTGGTAAGCAATGCGCATAAGGTTATTCAAAGGTTCTTGAGTGGTATGGGTGCTGCCCGCAGTTTGCGCATGGAAACGGAACTGCCAACAATGTGGGTCTTCAATGCCATATCTTTCCCTAACGATTTTATACCACATTCGACGCCCCGCCCGGAATTTGGCAATCTCTTCGAAGAAATCACTATGGATGCTCATGTCGAAAGCGATGCGCCGAACAAACTTGTCCAAAGGCATTCTCCCACGCTGTTTTTCTTCCTCAATGTGCTCAATAGCTATGGCTAGAAGCAGGCCCAGCTCTTGGTCGGCACGAATTTCATGCTCACGGTAATTATAAGAATCAACGAACATCGGATGCCACTTAGGGGCAACCTCAGTACACCATTCGATTAGGTCCACAGCCAATCCTAAAGTTGCTTGAGGGGGGACTTGGTCAAGGAGCCAAAGGCATCCCAGGGTAAGGACAATATCATTCAGAGTAGAGCCTTTAAGCTGCTTTATATCCAGCCCTTGCTTCTCCGCCATTACAAAATACATTGCTGTAAGAGGAAGAGCGGGTAAAACAGGAAGAGTGAGTGCGGTTGATACCTTGTCTATAGGCAAACCCTCAAACATCGTCTCCATATCCAGGAGGGAATCTACTGGGACTCCGCTAGCGCCAACTTCAGCACCAACCCTGGGATCATCAGAATCTACTCCTGCGTCAGTAGGAGGATCGGCTGCTACAGAGAAACCTGTTTGTCCAAACTCGTATTCTTGGCGGTAGATCTGATTAGTTTCCTCGGGGGTGTTGGCTCCTGAATACCGCCTAATAGTCCATAATCTGCCTCGATACATATCGGGGTAGACACCTCGAGTAAATGGTGTTTCGCCTGGAAGCCCAATATCTCGGTCGGGATTGATGTTAGCCACATCCTCAGCAGTATATACTCGCTTGATAGGGACCCCTGAGCTTGAAACAAATGCTTCGCTCGTTTTTTTCATGTTCTTCCTCCTTTTCTACATTCACAAGTAACTCTATTTCTCTTCCATATCCTCAGTTAGCCTAAAGGATATGTTATCTTTTGAAGTTGTCCAAAAACTCGACCTTTTTAATGACCTGGAATTCCTTCTCTGACTTTGGCTGCCACCAGATCACCTGGTAACCTCAGTTTTTCTCCTTCCATACCCTCTCCTGGGTTGGAAGAATATCCCCCTTCTTTAAGCGGGATTATACGTTGCCTGTAATTCCCTTGTCAAGTCATAGTCTCTTCCAATACAAGATGA
>DUKC01000186.1:803-3830 GCA_013329495.1 Thermoplasmata archaeon | reverse complement strand
GTAGTCTTTATCCTTCATGGGAAACAATTAAACACTTTATTTTGAATATAAATATTTTGGGCTCTGTTTTGTCCCAATGCCGGCGAATATACAAGTTTGCGAAGCAGGTTAGGTGAAAGAATCTGACTTCTTTATCTCTTGATCCTCATTCATTTTAATAAAGTGGTCTAAACTCCTCTTTTCAATTTTCAACTTTGGATTTATCTCTTTCAGGGGGAGCAAGACAAAGTTTCTTTGTGTGAGATAATGATGGGGAAGATTGAGTCTTTCACTCTCTATTCTTATCTCATCCATACTCTTATTTTCCTCATTCCACTCATACGCCAAAATAAGGTCGATGTCTATCACTCTTGGTCCCCATCTCAATTCTTTCTTTTTCCCCTTTCCCTTTTTTTCTCCAACTCTTCCCATCTTTTTCTCAACGTCTTTAACGAAGGTCAGAAGATTGGGAGGATCTAACCTGCTATCTCCCTCAAGAACCTGATTTAAGAAATTTTCTTGCTCTTCGTAACCCCACGGCTCTGATTCATATACTGAGGATACCCTCTTGACCCTTACCCTCTCCTTTAAAAGTTCAATTGCTGTCCTCAGGTTTTTAATTCTGTCTCCCTTGTTGCTTCCCAAACTTAGGTAATAGAGCGGCATATTTTCACTTCAACTGAATCAAGACCCCTTCTATGGGCTAGTTTCTTCGCTCCAACCACGACTTTCTCTATTTTTCCCTTTCCCAAAGCCAGCACCTCCCCAGCTATTTGTCCGGCAAGTGCTTCGAGCAAATTAAAACTGTTATTTTCAATGCAATCTTTTATTTTCTTATAGACCAATCTATAATCTATCGCTTGGTCTAGTGCATCACTTTTGCAAGCGTCTCTAAAATCGGAAAAAAGCTCCAAATCCACTTCTATTTGCTGCCTCCTCTCCTTTTCATCTTCAGAGACACCGCAATGACCGAAAAACACTCCTTTGAGCACGATGCTATCTACCATCAACACGCCTCCTTAAGAGCGCTCATGAGTTTGGCAACCCTCACGCTTTCCTTCACCTGATGCATTCTCACCACGTTTACACCCTGCTCCATTGCATAAGCAATTGCGGCAAGTGATCCTTCCAGTCTATCCTCAACCTCCAAACCCAGCGTTTTGCCAATAAAGGATTTTCTCGAAGGCCCTATCAATATGGGCTTCCCAAGAACTTTAAGTTCTCTCACCCTTGCCAAAACCATAAGATTTTGCTCAGCATCCTTTCCGAATCCCACGCCGGGATCAACAATTATTTTTCTTGGGTCAACCCCGTTGTTTTCCGCAATACGTATGCCTTGCTCGAGAAAGCACAAGAGCTCATACATTAGGTCTCCATATCTATTATTATCTCGATTGTGCATCAGAACTAGGGCCGCATCGTGATCTGCTATCAGTTTTGCAAAGCCCTTGTTATCCCTGCCTTTCATTTGCAAACCCCACTGGTCATTAACCACCTCAACTCCCAACTTCAATGCCTTCTCAGCTATCCCCAGTTTTGTCGTGTCTATGGAAACTGGCTTTTCGACCTCGTCCCTCAGCCTTTCTATCACGGGAATCACTCTTTTTTCCTCCTCTTCGAAGCTCACCGACTTATGACCCGGCCTGGTGCTCTCCCCCCCAACATCTATGATGTCCGCGCCCTCTTCTATCATCCTTCTCGCTCCTTCTGCGGCCTTTCCTTCGCCGTAAAATTTGCCACCGTCTGAAAAAGAGTCGGGAGTTACGTTCAGTATCCCCATCACCAGAGGTCTAGAAAAATCAAACCTTTTCCATTAACCTCAAAACGCTCAGGCACGGAGAAATAGTTTCTTATTCCCCCCTCAGCATCCCCCGCAATTTTCCTCAGCTCCTTGATGGGCTGAAGCTTTAATTTTTTAATCGTTTCTGAATAACTTCTCAAATTTCCCATCAACAGGATGTCACTCCTTTCATTCTTTAGATCATAACTCTCTTTAGACAGTGTCGCATCCCCCCCATCAGACAGCATTTCCTGCTTTATTATGTTTGCATCTCTGGCCTTCACCTCTCTTATTTTCATGCTCAAACCAAAAACTTTTGGAAGCATGAATTGAAAGGATTTTTCGTCGGCTTTGACGTTCCTGAATTCTCTCAGCGCCTGCTCCTTGCTCTTGATCTCAATTATCCTGACTACCATCTTATTTCGCCATTAAGGAAAGGACTTCGTTTCTAGCCTTAGCATCTTTTCTGAATACCCCTCTGAGAGAGTTTGTAACGACCTTGCTACTTGGCTTTTTGACCCCCCGCATGGTCATGCAAAGGTGCTCAGCTTCAACCATGACCGCAACCCCGTAGGGATTCAAAACTTCTGAAATGGTGTCCGCTATTTCTGAAGTCAAACGCTCCTGCAACTGTGGTTTTTTGGCTACCACATCAACTACTCTCGCAAACTTACTCACCCCAGAGATCACCCCTCCTCTTGATATGTAAGCCACGTGCGCCTTCCCCACAAATGGGAGCAAATGATGTTCACATATACTGTAAAAAGGAATGTCTTTTACTAGGACGAGCTCTTCATATTTTTCGTCTAAACTAATCTTCCTTAAAACTTCTTTTGGATCCTTGTTCATTCCCGAGAAGATCTCCTCGCACATCCTCGCAACCCTAGCCGGCGTGTCTTTTAGTTCCTCTCTCCCCGCATCCTCCCCTATTCCTTCAAGAAAAAGCTCAACGGCCTTTTTTATCTTGTTATAATCCATAGATCTCTATCACTAGACCAAATAATAATTTTTCTGATGACTTTCATGTTAGGCAGCAGAATTTTTTTGAAAATTGCATGCAAAAGGTTCTAACTTCGTCGAGTATTAGCCTAGACCCCTACGAAACTCTTCGCAGAGCTTCCTAAAAGGTTTGGTTATGAGTCTGCTTTGGTTAAAAAAACTCCGCCTTTAAAGCTCTCTATCTCTAACACAATTCTTAATCACCCAATCGAACTTAAAAAATATTGGTGAATTCTCAAGTCATTGGTTAACTCGGGATGAAAAGCAAG
>DUKC01000186.1:0-744 GCA_013329495.1 Thermoplasmata archaeon | reverse complement strand
AATCCAGCCAGCACCTCGCATTTTCCCCAAATGTTAAAATTAGACCTTGGTGAGATCGAAACAACGTCATCATTCCAAACACTGTAAAATCCTTTATTTCTATGAATGCGAGTGCGATTGCTTTAGTGAAAAGTTTTTATATTGTAATTGATATACATTACAATATGATGAAGACGATCCAGATAAGACTACCAGAGGAGGTCCTAAGGCAGATAAACAGAGAGGTAAAGAGGGGAAAATATGCAAATAGAAGCGACGCCATAAGAGAATATATCCGGGTTGGTCAGTTGCTTGAAAAAATTACGGGATTAAGAAAAATCATAAAAAAAGAAGGAATTAAAAAAGAGGATCTATTAAGCTCAGATAAAATAAGGAAAGAAGTTTACGAAGATTTATCTGAATAGAAGTGAAGTAATGAGCATTCTTTTAGATACCAATATATTGATTTCCGCTCTAGGTTATGAAGGCATTGAATCTCAGCTTTTGAATTTACTTTTAGAGAAGAATATCCCAATAGTTGTATCAGACCTCAATTCCCACAATTTAGGCACATAATAGTTAGATAGTCAAATCTAATTTTCCAATAACCGCTCTTTGTTTTTTTATCACCTCCCGACTCCCGACAACGCAACAGAACCCCGATTCAAAAATTCAAAATAGCTCTACCATAACTTTAAATATACAAAACGGGGTAAAATTTTGATAATTGCCCTTTTCTATTTATGCACTTTTTGATAAGCGGGC
>DUKC01000155.1:3005-4950 GCA_013329495.1 Thermoplasmata archaeon | reverse complement strand
TTTTCGCTCTGAAGTTTTATTAAAATCCACAAAGTCCACAAAAGGCTAGCAGATCCCGCAGAAAGAGGCCATGCCCATAGAATGCGGTTCCCAACGCAGCACACAACCAACCAGGTAGTGTACAAGGCAACGTGCAGGGGTTGCAGGGGCAAGCCACCGTCAAGAAACTACAGCAACTCAGGAGCATTGTACCGATGAAAGGTTCCATGCATATTTCTGGAAGTTCAATCATAATTTTTTTCACCTCTTTTTAATTATACAATTATAGCTATACGGCCAAGTGATATAAAAATTTTGCCAGAATGATGCATGCGCACTTGGAGCACCCGAAGCGGACTTCACTATGTGGTGTGCCCGTCCTGCTTGAGAAAACTGAAAATATAAAGGATGTCTTATTCTGCAACAAGACTTAAGCAGCTCTTTTTTAAATCAGTTTTCTGTATTCGTAGGCCTTCCACTCATCCGCATGGAAGCAGTAATGAATGAACTGGAAATCTTTTCTGAACTCCTTGATTTTCTCCTTTACCTTTGCTGGGTTTTTCTTATCGAGCAAGACTTGCTTCATGAACTCGGCAACATCCTCCATGTCTTTCTCTTTCATGCCTATTCTTGTCAGTTCTTGGGTACCCAATCTCAGACCTGAAGTGAATGTTGGACTCTTGTCACCCGGTAATATTTCTTGATTTGTGATTAAGCCACCATCTTCCAGCTTTTCTGAGGCCCACTTTCCTTTTCCCTCGTTTGGCTTTCCAATTCTCAACAAGACTTGATGGGATTCGGTAAAGCCATAGGGTTCGCAAAGGACCTGAAAGCCTCTTTCCCACAAAGCCTGGGCAAACGCCTTTGCATTTGCAATTGTTTGCTTTGCATACGCCTCTCCAAACTCCAGGTGTTCAGCCAAAACTACTGCTTTTGCAGCCACGTGGTGAAGATGATAGTTGGAAGTCACTCCGGGAAAACAGCCAAAGTCTAACCTTCTCGCAAACTTCTTGCCTTCCTCGGTGTCCAAATCGGGATTTGCGAGCACTATCCCTCCTTGAGGCCCTGGAAACGTTTTGTGGGTTGAAGCGGTCATCACCTGAGCCCCTTCATGCAGAGGATCTTGAAAATGCTTTCCACCTATCAGTCCTAGAACATGGGCTCCATCGAAAGCCATGTAGCTGTCTATTGCTTTGGTCGCCTCGGCTATCTCTTTTAGAGGAATTGGAAACAGGATCACAGAGCCTCCTGCAAGGGTGAGATTCGGGCGCTCTGTCTCTATAAGCTTTACAGATTTGTCCACGTCGATATTCCATTTTTCTTCATCGAAAGGAAAGGTTATGATCGCCAATCCTCTGAAACCAGCAGCCCCATATTTCCCGGCAGATATGTGTCCGCCGGCTGCGGTATCCAAAGCGAGAAGCTTGCCCCCTGGTTTTGTCAAGGATTTGAACATGGCCATATTGGCAACAGTTCCAGAAAGAGTCTGCACATTTGCGTAAGAACAGTTAAACAAACGCTTGGCTAGCTCCATAGCCTTCTTCTCGACCTCATCAAAATATTTGCATCCCTGATAGTATCTCATGTCAGGAGTGCCTTCTGCATATCTCCCATGAAAATCAGTAAGGAGCATCTCCTGGCACAGGGGAGATTCAACATTCTCACTAGCTATGAGAGGTATGAAACTTCCGAACATCTCATTGTTAAGCCTAGCCTGCATCCTAACAAAATTTGCTTCATCCAACCAGTTCATCAAATCACCAATCTAGTAATCACTTCGTCTCTTAAAAAGTATTCTATAACATTTTTAAAAGAGCGAAAGAACAATTTGAAAGATAAGGGGAGCGGAGAGGATGGAGTAGATAATTATTTAAATTTGTAGTGGGTGGTATATGCAATAAAAAAACTGAGAATGGAAAGAGGACAGAATAAAAAGAGGATCATACTCATTTTCTCCGTATTGATA
>DUKC01000155.1:0-2953 GCA_013329495.1 Thermoplasmata archaeon | reverse complement strand
CCTCACTTAATTCCAGTTTGGATCATGAATGCTTCTTGATTCTGGCAGGGAAGAATGCAACAGAGGACGGCTCAGTATTGGTAGGTCACAATGAGGATGACAGTGGAAAGGTTGTTATTCGTTTACATGTTGTCCCCAGAATTGAGCACGAGCCTGATGAAGTGATTCGCCTCAAAAATGGGGGTTTGGTGCGTCAGGCTAGAGAGACTTACTCTTATTTGTGGTCAGAGATGCCGGGGTTTGATTTTAGTGATAGTTATCTGAATGAGTGGGGCGTGGCAATAGCAAGTGACTCGAGCCCCTCAAAAGAGGACAGACCAGAATTAAAAGAGGGAGGGATCGGTCGTTGCCTTAGAAAAATAGTCGCAGAGAGAGCAAGAACTGCTAGGGATGGAGTGAGAATAATAGGGCAGCTGGTGGAGTATTATGGCTATGCGCATCCCGGAAGAACGTATATGGTGGGAGACCCATCAGAAGCATGGGTAGTGTGCGTGGTGTATGGAAAGCACTGGGTGGCTCAGCGCGTTCCGGATAACGAAGTGGCGGTCGTCCCCAATAGATATGTTATACGAAGAGTTGATTTGGAGGATGAGGAAAATTTTATGGGATCTGAGGATCTGATAACCTACGCCGTGAAGAGAGGGTGGCACGATCCATCAAAACCATTTGATTTTGCCAAAGCCTATGGAAAAGACACGGCGATAAAGTCTCCTGCAAACACATGCCGTCAGTGGGGCGGCCTGCTTCTTTTGACTGAAAAAAATTATCCATTGGACGAGCTTCCATTCTCAGCAAAACCAAACCGCAAGCTTTCAGTCCGGAACTTAACCGAGGTTTTTAGATATCATTACGAGGGAACAAAATACGATCTCACTGAAGGGTACACCATGGGGTCACCTCACGCAACGGGGATGAGAACCATATGCTCCGAGAGCACACAGGAGAGCTTTGTGATGCAATTAAGAAGTGATATGCCTACCCATATCGGCAATGTGTATTGGAGAACATCAGGCAGACCATGCGAGAGCGTATACGTGCCCTGGTACCTTGGAATTCTTGAGTTTCCCGAACCTTATGAGAGGGGCGATCTTGAGGATAAGGATATGGAGTCAGCCTATTGGGTCTTCAGAACTCTAGCGGACTGGGCGGAAGAAGATTACAAGAACAGATCGGTGGCGCTGAGGAACGTGTGGAAAAAATATGAGGATGAAGCATACAATTCACAGGAGAAAGTAGAAAAAAAGGCGCTTGAGATCTATCACGCGGAGGGGGAAGCGCAGGCCAGAGCGTTTTTGACGGAATACTCCGGAAAATTGGGAATGGAAGTGCTGGAAGAAGCCGAAAGAATTCTTGATGCGCCTTTGCCCCAATACGATCTGTGCTCTTTTTGTCCTCTTGCATGAAGGATAAGAAGTTTTTTTGTTTGTTTTTAACTGAACGAAAAAATTAGATGGACTTTTGAAAACAACTCTCCCAAAAAGGCGAGGTCTATGGGGGGTTTCATTGTTTTTTACCCAGAATCGTCCATTCGTAGGCTCTCATGTCTTTGAGGTAAGGTTTGGCTTTTGAGTACTCCGGATGCTTTGAAATGAACTCAGATGCATCAAAATCCATGCCGCATGGGTGCCCTCTCCTTGCAAGCATCTCCATTCTAGGCATCATCGAAGAGTCTGTGATTTTTGCATCGATGGAGCCGTGTGGCTTGAAATTCACGTGGGGGTCGAGCTCTTCGTGTCCACACAGAGTGGTGGTGTTTGGATTTATGCTGCGGGTTTTGGTGTCAAAATGATCGGATAGCATGCGCTTTCCCGCCTCGGGGGTCACTCGCCCCCACCATTCTTCTTTTAGCTCCCCCCATCTGACCCATCTTGCGTAGGAACCGTCTTTTGTGAATTCTCCCGCATTTTGCTCCTTTCTAACATCCTCATCCCATGCGATGTTGCAAGACCCATAAAACCCATTGAATGTCCGCTTCAGAGCCCATTCGTCTAGCCCAAGCTCCAGGATCGCAATCTCTCCTGTCTTGGCATCAGCAACAAGCCAGTCACACGAATACGCTCCGTTGTTTTTGTAGGTCATGTGCCTAACAAAATCATCTATTGAATACGAGTATTGAACAGCCTCTCTGATCCTTACAAAGAGGGGTTTGCCAGTGTCATCATAAGGACCAGCTCCCAAGGTTGTTTCAGCCACCGCCAACCCAGCTCTGTTTATGTACCAGTCTTCAACGCTCCATATAAGTCCCGGCATGACCTGCATCGAAAATTCATAGCCTTTGGTCGGTTTCACATTAATCATGAAATAATTGGTGTCAGCTCCTATATAGCTACACCAGGTTTCGTGGCCAATGACCACACCCCCATCTTTTGTTGCATTACCCGCGGCGACGAAAGCGCTGCATCCTCTTTTTGCCTCCAGTTTTATCGCAATTTCAGTTGGTTGCAATTCCTCTTTCTCCGATGTTTTGACTTTAATTTCTTGGGAAAGTTGCTTGTAGTACAGATCAACCTGAGCGTTGAGAGCGAGTATGTCTTTCCAGTCTATTGGCCTATCGAAAGGAGAAGGAGCTCCTGAAGCTTTAACTCCCTCTGCTATCCCACGAATTTCTTGCTGATATTCTTCGGGTACCTTTTTCCAATACTCGAGCGATAGCTTGCGAGCGTTTTCCCATTCGGAGTAGAAACCGGCTGCGCCAAAAACAGTTACTTCTAGATTATAAGAAATGTTTTTCCCAAGCAGATATCCATACTGGAAACCTATCTGATATGGGTCTCCTTCCAGATGTAGCACTCTCCAACCAGCCTCATCGAAAGAATAAGATCCTTTCAATATCTCTTTTAATTGTTCGGGGTCCACATCGAGACGGGATTGTACAGTTATTCCCTGGCTGAAAAGTGGCAACAATACGATCAAAACTAGAACCGCAGAAATAGCTTTCATTCTTTTTAACATG
>DUKC01000039.1 GCA_013329495.1 Thermoplasmata archaeon | reverse complement strand
CTTTTTATTTTTTTGGGGCATGTGAACAATTTCATTTGAATATTATTTAGTAAGGGTCGAATAAGAATGCGAAAAAATAAGAGTAGGTGTAAGTTGCTCATGGGCAATGCAATCTTTCTTCTTATCGCTCTGATTCAAAATAGTCGTGGGTGTTAATCTTACTAAATTTAAAGACTGTAGGACTGCAGGTTCCTTTTGTTATCACATTTAAAGTGCAATCATAGGTTTTGTTGACCTTAAAACCATACTTTTCTAAGTATTGAGGACCAGGATACCAAGAGTTATCCAACTGAAATAAATGCTCTCTCTCAACAGTATCGCGCGCCCATTTCTCTTTTATTTCTTGATCTGTTTTGAATGCAAACCACACTTCATACCCTTCATAACCGGGCCCCCCAATAGTTTCCACCTGCTCTCTCGATGCATCTGTCTTCTCAATCCTAGTAATTTTCGCAACCCCGGGATAACTAGAATAAACGCACGGACCGCCTATCCTCGGTAGCTCAACTTCTTCTTTATCGTCTTCAAGACAACCGATGCCACTTATTGAAAGCCCCAGCAACAATATCAAAATTGCTGTGGTCCCTATTTTATTCATCTGCTTTTTAACATTGCTTTAGCATTATTTAGACTTTTCTCACGAATAAGATCAATCCATGAAATAAAAATGGCTAAATATATATTTTGATTACTTAATTATTAATGCAATCACGCGTTAATTAAACAAAGGGGTTAAATGAATAACAGGGAAATAGCAGCTGTATTTTTTGAAATAGCGGATTTGCTCGAGCTCCAGGGTGTGGCTTTCAAGCCGAAAGCATACAGAAAAGCAGCTCAGCAAATTGAAACTTTAGATAGAGAAATTGAGGAGATTTATAAGGAGAAAAAGCTAAAGAGCATTCCAGGTATTGGCGAAGCGATAGCTAAGAAGGTTTCAGAGCTAATTGAAACAGGAAAGTTGCACTATCTCGAAAAACTAAGAGAAGAAATACCAAAAAAAGTGGTTCAACTCATGGAGATTCCAACCTTGGGACCTAAAACCATTTACTTTCTCTATAACGAGCTAGGAATTGATTCAGTCGAAAAGTTAAGAAACGCTTGTGAGGCGCACAAGCTTGCCCCTTTAAAAGGATTTGGTGAGCGAACTGAGGAGAATATCTTGAAAGGAATCAGACTTTTAGAAAGATCTAGAGGAAGACACCTTTTGCGAGAAGCCTATGGAGATGCAGTTCCTTATCTAGAATGGATGAATAAATGCAGGGCGGTTGAGCATGCGTCAATTGCCGGCTCATCGAGAAGGATGAAAGAAACAATTGGGGATATAGATTTGTTAGTTACTTCCAAGGATAGCGAAAAAGTTATGAAAAAATTTTTGGCTTACCCACAGGTCAAGGACGTAATTGCCCATGGGAAGACAAAATCAAGTATTAGATTGACTGATGATGTCCAGATAGACTTAAGAGTTGTTGCTCAGGAGTCATGGGGTGCTGCCTTACAATACTTCACCGGCTCAAAAGCACACAATGTGAAGCTGCGACAAATTGCAATCAAGAAAGGGCTAAAGCTTAACGAATACGGGATTTTTGAAAAAGGTACAAACAAGCAGATAGGTGGAAAAACTGAAGACGAGATCTATAAGACGTTGGGTTTGTCCTGGATTCCACCAGAATTAAGGGAAGACAGGGGAGAAATAGAAGCGGGCCAAAAAGGAAGGCTGCCCAAACTTGTTGAAGCGGAGGATATCAAAGGAGATTTTCATTTGCATACAAGGTCAAGCGATGGTACAGCCTCCATTGAAGAAATCGTTGCTGCGGCTCAAAAGATGGGTTACAAATTTATCACTATATCTGATCACTCTCAATCACTCAGAGTCGCTCATGGATTATCCGAAGAAAAGCTACTCGAGCAAACGAAGCAAATCGAAAAGCTGAATGAGCGTTTAGATAATTTTAGAGTTTTCTCTTCAACCGAATGCGATATTAAAAGCGATGGAAAACTCGATTACCCGAATCAAGTACTAAATCAGCTTGATTTTGTTATTGCTGCTGTGCATACAAAATTTAAGCTAAGCGAAGAAGAAATGACCCAGAGAGTGATAGATGGAATTTCAAATGAAAAGGTAAAAATTCTTGCTCATCCAACGGGCAGAGTGTTGGGTCAGAGAGATCCCTATAAGATAAATTTAGAAAGAATCTTTGAAGTGTGCTTGGATACTAATACTTTTCTCGAACTAAATGCTTTTCCTGAAAGGTTGGATTTGAACGATGTAAATCTGTTAAAGGCCAAAGAGAAGGGAACTAAAATTACGATAGGCACAGATTCACACTCTTTGACGCATTTAAGATACATGCAGTTTGGGGTAGCAACTGCAAGAAGGGGATGGCTGGAAAAACAAAATGTAATTAACACCTATCCATTAAAAGAGATAGAAAAGATGCTAATTTAGAAAGGGAAGAATGAATAAAAAAGAGATTTGCCTACTGAGCAGTTTCATAATCGGGATTTTACTGCTCATCTTGATAGGGTGTGTAAAAGAATCTGAAGAAGAAAAAGCCAAAATCTTTCGCTGGAAAACAGAGATTCCTTCAGGATGGAAATGGTACGAAAATGAAACTTTTGGAATAAGAATAGGGTACCCAGAGAAGTGGGAAGTAGAGCCACACCCTTATAACCCCAACATCATAGAATTCAAATATTTCACTTCAATCTATCCCGAAACGCCGGGTGTTGTTTTCTCTTTGAAATGCAAGGAAGTCAAGAGAGACTTTGACCTCGAAGCATATCTTAAAGAAGGAATGCATTGGCCACCAGATGAGATAAAGGATGTTAAAATAAATGGCATTCCTGGAAAGCAATTGAAAGTGTTAATGGAAGCCGATACCATAAGAGGGACTATCGATCAAACAGATGTTAGGACATATGTGGTTTCCAATGAGAAGTTATTCAAATTTTGGTTTGTAGAAGATGAGATAGGTAAAACAGGCTACCAAATTTTAGATTCAGTTGAGTTCTTGTGAAAAGGTGTGAAAAAATTGAATAGGAGTGAAAAATGGAAAAAGTCAAAGCAAAGGATAAAAAAGTTAAGGATGAAAATAGAACACCACAATTACCTTTATTATGTCTTGGATAAGCCAGTCATATCTGATGGGGCTTATGATAAACTGATGGAAGAGCTCAAGAAATTGGAAGAGCAGTTTCCAGAATTTCTCACTCCAGATTCTCCAACCCAGAAAGTTGGAGCGCCTCCACTAGAAAAGTTTAGGACAGTTAAGCATACTACTTCAATGCTGAGCATAGATACTGCAACTCAAGAAGAAGTTCTTAGATTTGATGAGAGGGTTAAAAGAGAACTTGGTATAGCCCAAGTTGAATGGGTTGCAGAGCCAAAATTTGATGGATTATCTGTAGAAATAGTCTACAAGGAGGGAAGACTTGTTGGGGGATCAACTCGAGGAGATGGAATAAATGGAGAAGATGTAACTGAAAATATCAAAACTATTAGAGCAGTTCCATTAAAGCTTAGAGATGTTGAAATTAGGCCGCCAAGGTTATTGGCTGTGGGGGGAGAAGCAATTTTGAACATAAAAGATTTTGAGGAGCTTAATAAAGAAAAAATATTAAGAGGGAAAAATCCTTTTGCAAATCCAAGAAATGCTGCTGCTGGATCTTTGCGCCACTTAGATTCAAGAGAAACTGCAAAAGTGTCTTTAGATATGTTCTTTTATAGGGTTATGGGGTGTAAAGGAAAAAAATTTGAGTCGCAATGGGAAATTTTGCAAACTCTACCAAAATGGGGATTAAAAGTAAATTCGCAGATAAGGTTGTGCAGCACTATCGAAGAAGCCATAGAGTATCACGATCAAATGGCTAAACAAAGAGATGAGTTGCCTATTGAGATCGATGGAGTAGTTATCAAGGTAAGCAGGTTGGATTATGAAGAAAAGCTTGGAGTCAAAGCGAGAAGCCCGAGATGGTCGGTAGCGTATAAGTTTCCGCCTAGAAAGGAAGAAACCCAGATCATGGATATAATAGTTCAGGTTGGCCGAACTGGAACTTTAACACCTATTGCACTGCTTAAACCAGTCGATGTTAGTGGGGTCACGGTTTCGAGAGCAACCTTGCATAACCAAGATTTCATAGATCAGATGGATGCTAAAATTGGAGACACTGTGAGGGTGGGGAGGGCAGGAGACGTAATTCCAGAAGTTATGGAAGTGATAAAATCAAAAAGAACTGGAAAGGAGCGAAAATTCCACATTCCAGAACGATGTCCAATTTGTAATTCAGAGGTTATTAAAGAAGGTGCGTATTACAGGTGTACAGGAGGTCTATCTTGCAGTGCACAACTAAGGAGAGGTATAGCTCATTTTGCTTCAAAGGGAGCGATGGATATAGATGGGCTCGGGAGAAAGACTGTAAATCAGCTGGTAGACAGCGAACTTGTAAAGTCTATTAGCGACATCTACAACTTGAAAAAATCAGATTTAGTGAGTCTTGAACGGTTTGCAGAAAAATCAGCAGATAATTTAATACAAAACATCGAGGCAAGCAAAGAAAGAGAATTATCGCGATTCATCTATGCCCTTGGAATTCCAGAAGTTGGAGAACATGTAGCAAAGCTTCTTGCAGACAAATTTGGAAGTGTGCCGGGAATAATGGATGCTGGTGAAGAAGAACTGTTGGAAATAAAAGAAATAGGTAATGAGATAGCAAAGGAGGTAGTAGATTTCTTTAAAGAAGGAAAGAATAGGAAAGGAATAGCTGAATTGCTCAAACTAGGGATAAAAGCAAGGCCTGCAGAGGGAAGGGTAGGCAGAAAGTTGGAAGGAAAAACTTTCGTTTTCACTGGAGCCTTATCCAAGATCACTAGGAGTGAAGCTAAAAAGTTGGTCGAATCCCAGGGAGGAAGTGTGGCGTCAAGCGTGAGCAAGCGAACAGATTTTGTAGTAACAGGAGAAAGTTCGGGATCAAAGTACGATAAGGCAAAGGAGCTTGGAATTAGGATAATAGACGAGGCTGAATTTTTGGAACGGGTAAGGTAAGGAGGGGGAAGAACCTTTAATCTAATTATTATACAATAAAAGAACAAAAATAGACCTATTGGCAGAAGTGGTGATACCATTGGTTGTATGGTGGGTTTGCAGGAATTAGGTAACAGAACGCGGTCATCCATTTTTAATAATTAGAGCGGCAAGAAAAATTATATTTAAAAAGACTCGTTCTATTAAAGATATAAAAAATGGAAGTAATTAGACAGTTTAAAGAGATCCTAAAGGAAAAAGAGATACCAATAACCTACGAGATTTATTCACCTAGGGGTTATAAGGTCAATCCATTTATTGATTCGTTATCGAGTTTTAAAGATAAAATAGACGCGATTACTGTCCCGGATAATCCGCTTGCTACCCTGAAAATTTCTCCGATTGCGTATGCTCATCTTATAAAGAGATCATTAAAAATAGATGTCATTCCACATCTTACCTGCAGGGACCGAAACAGCTTAGCCTTGCAATCTGAAATTTTAGGAGCTCACTTGCTAGAGATTAGAAACCTTTTTGTTACGACCGGCGATCGTGCAGCAGAGTCCAAAGGAAAAAAAGAAGTTAGAGAAGTTAACTCAATTGGACTGTGTAAAATTATCAAGCTAATGAATGAAGGACTTTCTCCTTCAGGTGAAAAGTTTGAATCGAGTGAAAGAACAGATTTTTTGGTCGGAGGAGCGATCATTTTTGGGAGAAAAAATGAAACAAATGTTTTATCCAAAAAGGTCGATGCGGGATTTGACTTTTTTCTTTCCCAAATAATTTATTCCGCTGAAGAAGTAATAAATTTCTTTAATCAGATCGAAGCCCAGGGTTTCGAGTTAAATAAACCCATTTTATTTGGTTTGAGTCCGATATCCTCACGAAAAACGTTAGAAAACATTTTGAAAATGCCATCTTTTAAAATTTCAGCTGAAATAAGGGAAAAGCTAGTAAAAAGTACAGATATAGCAGAGACCTCTCGAGAATTATGTCTTGAAGTGGCAGGGCAGCTCAAAAATGAGCTCACCCCAAAATATAAAATTGGATTTCATCTAATGCCGTTTGGCGATGACCTATTAGGAGAAAGAATTATTAAAGAGATAAGATAAAATACTCTAGAAGAGGTTTGATATAATCATGATTGATGGATATCTTGCAGGATCATTTCCTAGATCTCCTGAGTTAATAGAGGCTACAATAAATTTTGAGAAGGGAAAAATAGACGAAGCAGATTTGGAGAAAGAGTTTGCTAGAGCAACTGATGAGTTGGTAAAATTACAGGTTTCAAAGAAGTTCGGGTACGTCGCAGATGGCATGCTGAGGTGGAGCGACTTGTTGAGGCCTTTTACGACTGAATTGGGGGGAATTGAAGTCGGAGCATTGACTCGATGGTTTGATAATAATACTTTTTACAGAAAACCAATTATAGTCAATGAGCTCAAAGGTAATAAAAAGATAGCTCTAAGGATTACCCATAAGAATCAACTCCCCAGAAAAGTGGAATGGAAAGCAATTTTGCCAGCCCCGTTCACCTTTGCTCAGCTTTCAGAAAATAAACATTATAGGAATAAGTCAGAGTTGATGTTTAGTTATTCTAAAATATTGCGGGAGGGGATGAAAGACCTAGCAGAAGCTGATTTTTCTTATGTCCAATTGAGCGATCCCTCGCTTGTCTATAGACCACTTAAAGGGCCCATTCAAAAAGAAGAGCTAGAGGGGGTTAAAGAAGCTTTAAGAGAAGCGATTAAAGGGGTAGAGGTAAGGACTTCACTACAAACCTTCTTTGGAGATTTTGCGAAAATTCTGCCAGAAGCCTTGGATTTCCCTGTGGATGATTTGGGCTTTGATCTGTATGAAACAAGCATAAGCGAATTGGGCAAGTATGAATTTACTAAGGGCATTGCTTTGGGCTTAGTTGATTCAAGAAACTCTGTTTTAGAAAATTCAGCGGAGTTGGCTAAAATAGCAAAGCATCTAATCGAATCTGTCTATCCATCAAAAATAAAAGAGGTTTTTATCTGTCCAAACACTGATTTGGATTTTTTACCCTGGAAGGTGGCTGAAAGGAAAGTTGATACTGTTTCTAAAGTTGTCAATGCTTTAAGAGGTGATCTTCTTGGATAAACTGTTTCCAACTCAAGAAGTAGGGAGTTTAGCAAAGCCCACGTGGAGAATAAAGAGCCTAAAAGGAGAAATAATCACTGAGGCGGATAGAAGAGAGGCTATGGCGTGGGGAGTAAAGTTAGAACTCGAAGAATTAAACAAGCTAGGTGAATTACTAGAAGAAGAAGATTCAGCAAAAAAGAGAGAGAAAATAGTTGAATGGTCTGCTTTGTATGCAATTAAGTTGTTCGAAGCGACTGGCTTGGATATTGTGTTTGATGGAGAACAGTGGAGAAAAGAGATGTATGAATGGGTGATAAGAAATGTAGAAGGATTTAACTTCTTGGGATTTGTAAAGTCTTTTGACTACCGTTATTTTAATAAAGCAGCTTGCATAAGCAAACCTCGTTGGATAAAACCAATTTATCTGTATGAGTTCTTATTCACCAAGAAACATGCGAGAAAACCAATCAAAATTCCATTTACGGGCCCTTATACATTGGTTGATTGGTCCTTTAACGAGCACTACGGGAAAGCCTTGGAAAAAGGAAGTAGCAATTTGAGGGCCCAAAGATTTGAGGGCAGAAAAGAATTTCTTTTTGATCTGGTTAAAGAGGTCATCCGACCGGAAATTAAGAAGCTTGTCAAAGCAGGAGCCGGATGGATCCAGCTCGACGAACCAGCCGCAACAACTCACCCCACTGGGGAAGAAATGAATTTATTTGTCGAAGGATTCAATGAAACAGTGGCAGGTATTGATTGCAAGTTCAGTTTACATAATTGTTATAGCAATTATGGGCTATTAGCCCAATATGTTCCAGCATTAAAGAAGTGCAGCCAGATATCTTTGGAATTTGCAAACAGAGACAGCAAAAGACTTGGTATGAATGGCGAGATAAGAGCTGGTTATGAAATACTTAAGCTATTTGAGGAAAATGGTTTTAAGGAAAAGTATGGATTGGGTGTGATAGACGTCCACACAAATTTCGTTGAGTCGCCAGAGCTGGTTAGAGATAGAATCTTGCGTGGAGCTGAGATAATTGGAGACCCTGAACGAGTCAATCCAAGCACTGATTGTGGATTAAGAACCAGAAGCTGGGAAGTAAGCTTTACAAAACTCAAAAACGAAGTTTTGGGAGCTGAATTGGCCAGAAAGGAATTTTGAGGAGCGTAAATTAAGGGGTGAGATGCAACTGGGAAAATTTTTTGGTAAACTTGTCATCCACCGTTGTTTATTTGGGAATGGCTTTAATTTTTTTGTCACTGAACCACTCTTTTACTAACGATACTAGATATTTTTGACGATTTTGTCGGGAAATGAAGATAAAAATTTTGGTTTGAAGTACCAGCGAAAAAAACTCTAGAA
>DUKC01000130.1 GCA_013329495.1 Thermoplasmata archaeon | reverse complement strand
TTGCCTCTCCCTGCTTAGATAGTAACATACGGGTCGGAGTATAAACAGCTTTTCGGCTCTCATCCCCCCCCGCTTTCATAGGAGGACTTTCCGCCGATAAAGTTAAAGGTCTTGAGGAAGGAGGTGTTATTTTGAACGTGTTCATAAATTAATAGATAGAACGACAAGTATTTATGTTATCGATTATATTTTGTACATATGAAAAAAACTGTGCTTGTTAAAGACCCAGGGGAGATTAAACTTTTTACGAATGAAGAAAACGTTGCGATCTTATCGCTGTTGGTAAAGAGGGATATGACCAACGCGCAGATAGCAAAAGCTTTGGGAAGACAACCACAACAGACCTTGAGGGTGATCAACCGCCTGAAAGATGCGGGGTTGATAGAACAAACCAAAACAAAGATGGTAAAAAATCTCCAGGAAAAGTATTACAGGGCTAGAGCAAGGCAATTTACTCTAGACCTGAAAGGGTTCAAACAGGAAGTTGCGGAGTCAGAGTCGGACTGAGAGAAGGTAGAAAAGCAACTTCTTAAAGAAAGGTTTGTCTAATCCTTGAGCTTGATCTCTATCTGACTCAAGTCATCGGGTACAAAAGAGTTTTCAAAAACTGACCTTGCTCCCTCAATAAGGGGAGCAGGAGTTCTGTAGCGAGGACTCAAATGAACTAGATACAGCCTCTCAACCTTCGCTGCTTTTGCCACCATGGCAGCTTGTTTTGCTGTTGAGTGACCGTACTGATTTGCTCTCTCCGAAAAATCGTCGGCAAAGGTTGCGTCGTGCAGCAGCACATCGCTTTTTCTAGCAAGCCCCACGAGTGCCTTGCAAGGGAGGGTGTCTCCAGAAATTGTTATCTTTCTTCCTAGCCTCGCTGGACCCATGACTTGGTTGGGAAGGATAACTTTTCCATCTGCAAGAGTTATCGATTCTCCCCTCTGCAGTTTCCCAAAAAGTCGCCCCTCAGGAATGCTGAGCTCAAGAGCTTTTTCTTTGTCGAATCTGCCTGGTCTCTTGTCCTCAATCAAAGCATAGGCAAGGGTCGGAACCAGATGCATAACCCTTCTGACGTGAATGGAATATCCCTCAAACTTTAAAACTTCTCGGTCTCTCAGATCGTGAGGGACGACCTCATAAGCAGGTTCAAAGTAAGAGATGGACAGCAGTTGTTCGACCAGTTTCTTTGTCCCTCTTGGGCCGAATATGTCAAGCTTCTCCTTGCGACTGTTGAGCTGCATTGTCTGCAGCAGCCCTGGAATACCCAAGATGTGATCGCCATGAAAATGAGAAACAAACATCTTTGTGATTTGCATATAGCTAAGGTTTGATCTTTGAAGCTGTCTCTGCGTTCCCTCCCCACAATCAAACAAGAGGATTTCTTTGCCTCTTTTTACAGCGACAGATGAAACATTTCTTTCTGGAGTTGGCCACGAACCACCCGTGCCCAAAAACGTTATTGAGAGCTGCATAATCTAGAGAATGGCTGAGCCATGTAAATTCTTTACTATTTTTTCCACACCGCGAAGTGTCGGGTAAGATTCTTATGGACGTAGCAGGGATAGATGGCCTGTAACTTGAGGTGCTTCTTACCAAGCTCGACTGATTCTCGGTCAGGTAACCCTGTGACAGATATTCCTCCATCTTTCATTGAATGCCTAATCGATTGGAAAGCTTTGTTGAAAAGAAGATGTCTTTCTCCAACCGATTTTGATGCTCGACCGTAGGGAAAATCGGTTACAACGCCGTCCATCGAGCTAAAATTTATCCCCCCAACATCCTTACACTCTATTTCATAATCCTTTATTCCGTAGTGATTAAGATTTTTCTTGCATCCATCGACCATCTTTTCCTGGATATCGCTTCCAAAAACCTTTGCTCCAATCAAACCACCCTCGACCAAAAAACCTCCAGTGCCGCAAAAAGGATCAAGCAACTTCTCACCCTCTCTAATTTGGGTCAGGTTCACTAAAGCTCTGGCTAGCCTTGGATGAAGTGATATTGGAGAGAAGAAAGGTCTAAACTGAGGCTTTCTTCTTTCATATTGAGACCGATTGATGGAAGTTAGTTTTAAACCCAAATGGGCAACACCCCCAGACACAACCACTCTGAGTTCACTGGCAGGATTGCTGAGATTTACGGGATGGTTGGGCCACAATTCTCCAATTTTTTTTTCGAGTTCATCTGACTTCTCAGTTATGCATTGTTTGTCATAGATTCTTGCTCTAACTCTAAATGAACCGGCAGGCAGGTCGATATCTCTGGCTGTGCTCAAGATGTCATGCAAAGCATGCTCGGTTGTTATCCTCGTTGCTTTCAACAACTTAGAGATGGTGAACGAAAGAGAAAGCCTCTCAGAAAGCTGCTTGATCTCTTCGCCTTCCAACTTGCCCAAGTCAACAACAAGCAATCTTTTATTGGCACTCAACAGCGTATGAGTGATAGAATTTGCTTCCAGACAGGCTGTGAACTCGGATTGAGGTAAAGAAGGATACTCGCACGAAAGTTCTACAAGCAATTGCATAAATCTCTACTCTTCATCAGGAAATCTTCGGTCACTGGGCTTCTCTTTATCAGGAACACTTTGATCGCGGGACTTCTCTTCGTTAGAAATGCTAGGGTAACCTGGAGAGGTTTCCTTGTCGATCAATTGGCGTATTAGGTCTCTCATTTCCCTCTGTACCTCAAGCTGCTCTTTGACGGGGGTTATGGAAGTATCCGCCTGAATAAGATTTTCCATTACCAACTTTATTTCACTGAAGGGATAAATACCAAAAAGTTCCCAATAGCTTCTCGTTCTTGCTACCTTAACTCCTTTTTCACCACCAACCAGTCCCCCAACTGACGTTTTTTTTGTCACCTTTGCACTTGCTCCAGCGGCCGCAAATGTTTGATCTGAACCCGTGCCCATGCCGGAGGGCGTGATGGGAATTATTGATCCGAAATTGAACAGCCGTCCCAAGATTCCCTGGGAGTACTCGAGGTCCGATATGCTTGAGTACCTTATTGTCCGCTCGTGACTTCTGACGATGCCCCCTCTCAATATAATTCTAAAGTTTGTTAACACATACTTGTGGCTAGATCTGAAAGCCTCGACGGTCAGAACCCCTACCAAGGTAGCAGCAAGAGAGTAGACGGTCAGAAGATTCTTAACATCTTTAAATCCGAATTTAAATCCGAACTTCCACATTAGCCCAATTCCTACGCCCATAAATATGGCATAAAGAATGAAAACCCGCCACCGAATTTTTGTTAGGGATAGAATTACACCAACCAAAATCAGTCCCAGCGCCCATAAGACGAGAAATAAAATAATTTCGGGAGATCCGTTAAGCCATTCCATTTTCTCAAGCCACTCGTGAATAACTGGTAATTCGAATAACTTCTGAGCTACAATTGCCCAGATTAA